>JBLHZE010000248.1:0-3002 GCA_047631015.1 Actinomycetes bacterium | reverse complement strand
TCAAAATGTTGAGTGAGTAGTTCATCGTTGCGGGTCGTCGACCTTCGACGATCGGATACTTACTCCAGAGAGCGACTCCTCCAGCGAACCAGCCTTCGCGTTCGATCTTGTAGGCATACGCCGCAGCGATCGGATGAGCGCTCAGCGCAGACCGATGCTCCGGGGTGTACTCGCTGAACAGAATCGCATCTGCGTCGCGGACCTGCAGGTCATTCGCTGCCTCCAAGACAACGGGGTTCGAGAAGAGCAGGTTGACGGCAGCAACCGATACTTCGGTGCCCAGCGGGTCAGGGGCGGGGCGGTCGAGAGTAAACACGAGCGGCAACGCAAGGAGCAGCGATCCCAGGCCGACGAAGCTCGTCGTGATGGCGAGTGCATGCCGTTTGCGCCAGCAGGCAATACCGGCCACCGGGATCGTGACGGCGAGGATGAAGGGCGTCAACGCGTGCAGCGTCGCGAGCAGCGTGGACCCGTTCCAGCCCACGGACTGCGTCAGCAAGAGGACTCCAGCAGACGCCGTGGCCAGCCAGCCGAGCAGCTCGATCACCCGCGTCAGGCTGGTCAATTTCACTCAATGAGGTTACGGCGTCGAGGCTCTAGACTGGGATAGCAGCGCCGACGTAGCCCAATTGGCAGAGGCACAGGCTTTAGGTGCCTGTCAGTGCGGGTTCGAGTCCCGCCGTCGGCACATAGCGTTTTTCGGAGGTCTCACCTGTCCACCGGATCGAGCCGTGAACTTGGTGTTCCCAGCGCACAAGGTTGGGGAGGCGCGGTCACCGATAGCGAGGCCTGACGAAGGCGTGCTCGCATCGCTCAGAGCTGAGGGCTCATGAAATCGGACCTGAGCTACAACGAGTTGGGTGACCCTGACGTCAGCCTTATCCAGGCCGGCCGCCAGGCAAATAGCTGAGACAACCATCACAACACATGAATGGGGGTCCGAGAGCGGACCTGTGTGCAACCTTCACTAATGGAAAGAATGTCGGAATCGTCCGATCTTGCTATGTCGAGCACAGCCAATCGAGTGCTGATTGTCGGTGGTGGGTACGCGGGCGTCAACGCTGCGATTGCAGCACAGCAACGTGGCGTGGATGTCACGATTGTTGACCCGACAGGTCGACACGATTTCGTGACCAGGCTTGCGGCTGTGGCGGGAGGGTCAGCTCCGGTTGGAGACGCATCGGTACCCCTTGATCAATTGATTTGCGGTGAGAACGACGAAGTTGTCGTTGACCGGGTCGTCAGTGTTGTCGACGGCTCAGTGGAGTTGGCGAGTGGCCGCTCGCTCAAAGGAGCGGCGCTTGTCGTGACCGCCGGAGCGTCTTCGGTGCAACCGCCGATTGATGGAATCGAATTTGCGCTTCCGCTCCGGACCGCCGAAGACGCACTCCGACTTCGAAGCGAGATCAGCACCGTAGATGCCGTTGTCATCGTTGGAGGCGGCCCCACCGGCGTGCAACTTGCTGGCGCGATTTCTTATACGCAACCTGAGATGACAGTCACGCTCGTAGAGCGAGAGCCGGTGCTGCTGCCATCGATGAGTCGAGGTCTCGGACGTAACGCCGCCCGGATTCTGTCTGAGCGAGGGGTCTCGGTTCTGCACGGCTCAATCAAGTCGATTGACGAAACCGGCGCTGAGCTTTCCGATGGCACGCGATGTGACGGACTTGTTGTTTGGGCGGCCGGCTTTGCCGCAGTCGGGAATGATCTTGGCCTCGACACACTCCAAGATGACGGCCGAATCCTCGTCACAGACCAAATGGCCGTGAGCGGCCTCGATCTCACCTTCGCTGCCGGCGACGTCGCTGCGCACCTCGACAGCTCTGGCCAGCAATTCTCCATGTCGGCGCAGATCGCAGTTCAGGCTGGAACCGAGGCTGGCAAGAATGCCGCTCGATTGATTCTGGGTGAGCCCCTCGAGTCCGTCAAACTTCGCCAGCGCGGATGGGTACTTGACCTCAGCGGACAACGTGGGCTCGCCGAACTTGGGCCCTTTGCCTTCGACCGGCCAATCCTCGACCTGGTCCCACCGCTTTTGCACTGGGCGATCGATGTGAAGCATGTCTATGAGATTCTGGGCCGGCGTGCTACCGGGTACTTTCCAGGTCGCGGCGGGACCCCCGATGCTGGATGAACCACTTCGCCGGTCAACCGGAAACTGAAGGAACAAAGGGAACCAAGACAGAAGTTGGAATTAAAGTTGAGTACGGACTCAGACAACTGGGCTCGCGGAAATGCGGCGACGCATGATGCGGTCGCCGTCAACCGAGCTGTGATCGGCTCGGTGCAGGACGCAGCGGTTGTCCGACATGACGATGTCGCCGGGCGACCAGGTGTGTCGTACGAGGTTGTCGGGTGCGATCGAGTGCTGGAAGAGCGGAAAGGACATCCGGATCAATGCCAGTCACCACGTGAGTGACGAGACAATTGCGAAGGTGTTCGAGTAGCTCATCGGGCAGCGTGTCGAACGCACGATACTGATGGGGGAACAATGTGTCTCCACCCGTTGACGGCACGGCGACCGCTCGAAGAGCGGTGTATGCGGGTGGTTCACTCACATAGCTGGTGTCGTGTGAAACGAACTCCGAGGAGGTGCGGTTCGTCCGACGTTTGAGACCACGTTGAGATCGGGGAATCGGTCGACCGGTGTTTCGCCGGTGGTGAACATGAGGGGACCGAACTGCTTCAGGAAGGCCATGAAGTCAGAGTCGTCGATGTTTCGTTCGGGCAGTACGACCGCGCCGTAGCCGGCGAGCAAGGCTTGCAATCGGTCGGCCACCGTGCTGTCGACATCGCGTGTCTACACTCCGTCACGACAGCGCTGAGTGGACGGAGCAGTTCGACGTTCATCCGTTGACCGCTTCGTCGATGGCGGACGCGAACAGTTCCGGGAGCGTGATGCCGGCTGCGGCGGCCATCACTGCAATCACACTTGTGCGGGCGAAGGAGTTGTAGAGGCTCGCTTCCAGGAACCATGGTTCCCCGGACGAATCGACTCGGAA
>JBLHZE010000247.1:0-3006 GCA_047631015.1 Actinomycetes bacterium | reverse complement strand
AGCGAAGGCTGAGTCGAACTTGCGTGCGCTTGGTTTCACGTCTACCGCTAGCAAAGAATTCTCCTCCTCAGTCCCAACCGGACGCGTCATTTCCTCCACACCGAAACAGGAGAAAACCGTTCGGGTGGGGACTGAGGTATCACTCGTGGTGTCAAAGGGTCCGCCGCCAGTCACGGTGCCCAACGTCGTAGGTTCAAGCCGAGATGATGCAGTCGCCGAGCTCCGTGCACTTGGTCTGAAACCAGTTGTCCAGAACCGACTACCGGTCGTTGTTATTAGTCGGGTTTACAGCCAAGATCCTAGACCAGGATCTGTCGTTCCTCGCGGAACAACAATCACCATCACCCTCGTGTAACGAACTGAGCTACTCGCCGAGGATCTCGGCGACCATGAATGCCAACTCCAAGGACTGCTCACGATTCAGCCGGGGGTCACAGGCAGTCTCATATCGATCAGCGAGCTGATGCTCCTCAATACCAAACGATCCACCCACGCATTCGGTGACGTCATCTCCGGTCAGTTCGATATGCATCCCACCCGGATTAGAACCCAGTGCGCGGTGTACCTCGAAGAATCCCCGCACCTCATCGACGACATCATCGAACCGGCGCGTCTTGTGTCCCGATGCCGACGTCCGAGTGTTGCCGTGCATGGGATCACATACCCACGTGACCTGGTGTCCGCTGGCCTCAACCTTGGACACGATTTTGGGTAGGACATCTCGAACCGTTCCGGAGCCCATCCTGGTGATGAAAGTAAGTCGCCCAGGCGTGTGATCAGGATCGAGCCGATCTAGTAACCGCAGGACATCATCAGGATCCGTCTTCGGCCCCAGCTTCACCCCAATTGGATTGTGAATTGTCGCGACGAAGTCGACATGCGCACCTTCTGGGTCGCGAGTCCGCTCCCCAACCCACAGGAAGTGGCCCGAGACTGAGTACGGGTTTCCGGTGCGGGAATCGATCCGGACTAACGGCTTCTCGTAGTCGAGAACGAGTGCCTCGTGCGCCGCGTAGAAGTCAACTCGGCGGAACTCCTCTGGATCCGTCCCGCATGCCTGCATAAATGACAGAGCCCGATCGATATCGGCCGCCCACCGCTCATAGCGTTGGCCCGCTTGGCTATCGCGGACAAAGTCCTGGTTCCACGCGTGGACTTGGCGCAGATCGGCGTATCCACCCTGGGTGAATGCTCGTACCAGATTAAGGGCTGCAGAAGATGCGTTGTAAGCCTCAATAAGACGGTGAGGGTCGGGTCTGCGTGCCTCAACATCGAAGACAAGTTCATTGACGCCATCCCCAAGGTAGGAGTTGGCCGTCACACCATCTCGAACCTCGGTCGGAGCAGATCGCGGTTTGAAGTACTGTCCCGCCATCCGACCCACCTTGACGACGGGCATCCCGGCGCCGTAGGTAAGCACGACGGCCATCTGCAAGACCGTCTTGAGCCGGGCCCTAATCGAATCGCCAGTATTGGCAGCGAAAGTCTCCGCGCAGTCGCCACCCATGAGCACAAACGCTTGTCCGCGGGAAACCTGCGCAAGATGCTCGGTCAGCTGGTCGCATTCCCCAGCGAAAACCAGAGGCGGCCTGGTCTCAAGCTCCCGGCGCACGATCTCCAGTTCGGCAACCTCGGGCCAGATTGGCTGATGAGCCGCGGGAAGATCCGGCCACGCAATGGTTGAGGCCTGCTCATGGCCAGATGTCGCCGCCGAGCTTGCGGCAGAACTTCTTCGGGCGGACGTGCTTCCAGCAGGATGAGCAGAGCGAGGTTGCACCGATTCAGGGGTCACAGGAAGGGTCACCCCCCAAGCGTAACGCCCTGGAACCAGCTACTGCCCGATGCATTTGCCAATGCAACTTCTTCCGCTGCTGATTTTGCCGCGATCTACTCGAAGAACCTATCCTCGTGCTGCTTCTTCGGGCACTTGCATACGACGAGCTGCGGACTCACTGCAAGACCGAGAGGAGCCCAGTTAGTCGAGAGCAGCTGACTTGCCTTTGGTCTGGCCGATTTCTTCCAACATCTCGGTGAACCAGGGCGTATCGATATCGAAGGGCTTGCCACCCTTAATTCGTGGGAACTCTATTGGCCGCAAGACATCGTCGGCGTCCTCGTCTTGGCCAATAACTCCGCTCTCGCCACGTAGGGCCGCGTCGACCGCCAAGTTCGTGCACTCATCGATCAGCTTAAGGTCCGCAGCATTCGATGCCGCAGCTCGCGAGAAGTAGCCGCTCTTGAACACCTGGGTCTTCTGGGCGTCTAGCATCTGCGCGAACTGGTCACCGAACCATTGGCCCGGATTGACTCGATCAAGGCGAACGTGGCCAAACGGGTCGCGTGGCACCTCTTCACCGGCTGCTTCGAGTTGCGCGACGATGCCCTCCACCCCAGCCCCTTCGGAAAGGAAGATGTTGACGTTTCCGACTTCGTCCATGACTGCGCGCAGCCGCGTTGCCTCAGCGGCCAAATCGACCCCCATCTCCGGTACGAAGACGGCGTGGACATCCCACGACTCTTGCGAGAGACCGATCTGGGGCACCCAGCTCTGGCCAGTCAGCCATGTCCGGTACTGAGCAGCAGTCGCCGCGGTCAACCAACCGCAGTTCCTGCCCATAACTTCGTGGATGATCAGAGATCGCGGATTAGCGCTGTGCTCGGCCATCACGTTCTTGGCAAAGACCGCACCTTGTTCAGCTGCGGTCCACGCTCCGAGCGACTGCTTGATCGGGTAGACATCGTTATCGATTGTCTTCGGCAGCCCGACAACTGTCAGTTCATAGCCATTCTCATGCAGGTACGCAGCCAGATCGGCGGCTGTGATGTTGGTGTCATCCCCTCCGATGGTGTGCAGGACATCCACACCGTCCGCCGTCAGCTGCTCGGCGGCGGCAGCGAGCGGGTCGGTTCCAGGGGTTACCAACCCTCGCTTCACACAGTCCTCAACGTTGGTGAGCTTCACCCGACTGTTCCCGATCGGGCTCCCACCGAACTTGTGCAACTCGC
>JBLHZE010000246.1:0-3006 GCA_047631015.1 Actinomycetes bacterium | reverse complement strand
GTCGGCGAGGCCAGCGGACCACTAAATAGATCATCGTCAAATGCCAGCGAGAAGACGTTCCCACCGACTGGTGTCTCACCTGCGGTCGTGAGCACTGCGGCTGCGGTCAGGTCCGCAAGTTCAGCCAGCGACCCGGCAGCCGGCTCGCCACGACTTGGCTTTCCTGATCGTAAGAGGGGGTCGCCCCCTCCTACAAGCACTAACTCGGTTGGAGCCGTGCCGGCAACCACTCTGGTTTTGATCTGATGATCGGCCCCGTAGCCGCTCAATACTGCGGCGGCCGTGAGGAGCTTGTTTGTGGATGCCGGTGTAGCCGGCAGGCTCGCGGACTTGTCGTACAGCAGCTGCCCGGTGCGGGCGTCATAGACGGCGACCGTCGTTATGGGACCTAGGGCCTTCGCTGACAACGGTCCGGCCAACGCTGCCCCGATTCCGGCAGCAGTGGGCGAAGTGGTAGCCGGAGTGGTGAGCGGGACGAGGAGTTCGCTTCCTATGGCCTGCGGGACTGCGGCCTGACTCGCGGTTACCCCGGACGGGCCCGCGGCTGCCCCAGAGAACCCGACAACCACAGCCGTCGCGAGTATCGGCATAGCGATCACTTTAAATCGGCCGATAGCTCCCCCGCGTCGGTACACAGTGGTGATCACCGGGTAAGGATAGCCGCGAAGTCCAATGCCAACACATCCGCTTTGCTGATACCAATGCGGCAACTGGACTGTTCGACGGGCTTCGACCCAATCTTTGCGGAACACTAAGCCTGGAATAACGGATCCTCAACGAACACAGGAGAAGCTTGTGGAGTTTGACGTCACCATTGAAATTCCGACCGGTAGCCGGAACAAGTACGAAATCGACCATAAATCAGGTCGGCTACGACTTGATCGCATGCTGTTCACCGCAACCCGATACCCACACGACTACGGCTTCGTGGATGACACCCTGGGTCTTGACGGAGATCCACTGGACGCACTAGTTATCGTTCAGGAACCCACCTTCCCGGGCTGTGTCATTCTCGCTCGGACGGTTGGCATGTTCCGCATGACAGACGAAGCCGGTGGCGACGACAAACTAATCTGTGTCGCGGCGAACGATCCGCGGATGGAGCACATCCGCGATATTCACCATGTCGCGGAGTTTGATCGGCTTGAGATCCAGCATTTCTTCGAGGTGTACAAAGAGCTCGAGCCGGGTAAGTCCGTCGAGGGCGCCTCGTGGGCCGGACGCGCGGAGGCCGAGCAGGAAGTTCTCGATTCGTATGCCCGTGCCGAGGAGGCACTAGCCAGAGAGCTTGCACACCAGGCCCCGCCAGAGGAGTAAGGGGCGGCGACCACACCGAATTTCTTCGAAACGTCCCCCCGCATTGATCTGGGGACACGTTTCTTGTTCTGAGGGTCGTAGGTATTCCTAGTATTCTCTGTGGGAACTTAAAACTTCTCACTCTGACTGCACTACGCGCAACGGCGGTGACGGCGACTAACACTGCCCGTAGCGATAGGCCGGATGCCCCGCAGGTCGCAGGTCGCGGTCGCGGCGAATGATCGAAATCTCACTGCCACGAGCAGCGCAAGCCGCAATAAATACTGACTCCGAATAGTCGGTGTACTCGATCTCAATTACAGCCGCGCCGTAGGCCTTGAGGTAACGATCGCACTCTGCATATCGCTGGCACTCCTCAGCAATCGCGAAGTCAAAACCGATCTTTTTACGACCACGGTTCCGGAGCTCGGCGGTGTTCTTCTGCCCCGCGGAAAGACCTACTCGATGTGCCTTGCGTACGAGCTTCATGGCCATCGCCGAGTTGTTTGCCTTCGTTAGGCGGTGACGGGAACGGGTGAAGGAATCCAGATTGTCAAACTCCACCGCGTCATAGCCCTGCTGCGCGCAGCCCTTCGTCCACTTCCCGACGATTCGAGCGAGCTGCTTCCGTTTTCCGCGTGACGATGTATCGAAAAGGACCTCATTCCATTGCGAATCAACGACGAGTTTGGAGCGTTTACGCAACAGGAGATCGCGATGGCGCTTCTTCCACCAGCCCCGCGTTCCGGGTTGGGTCTGGAATCCGTTGACGTAGCAGATGTTGTAATAGCCGGCGGCAGGCCGCTCGGTTCGGTCACGCGCGACAACTCCCACGCCAGCTTCCGGCTGGTAAGCGCCAGCGAGCTGATACGAAGCCGGTGCATCCGCTGGGAAAGTCACTCGCGCAAATGTTGGGCTCGATCCCACCCCAACAGCCAAAGCGCAGGCGAGAGCGACAGCACACAGACGCGCCAACACAGCGCGGCCACGTCCGAATCGCTCCATCAGCTAACAAGCTACACGAATTCGCCACGTCCGAGCTCAGCAGCAGCCAGGCCGCCAGCGAGCCCGCCAGACCGAATGGACCGGTGGTCCGCTGTGAGTGACCGCGAGCCTAGGACTCGAAAATCACTGTCAGATTGCCGAGATTTCAGCGACGCTTTTCCCTGCCAGCCCGAGACGCTCTAGAGTCAGGCCCTCAGCCCGAAAGTCGCGGCTTAGCGTCGCGCTGGCGAGCAGAATGATTGCATCGATATGCGGAGTCTTGACATTCGCTTTTCGACCCAGCTCAGAAAACGGGACCAGCCCACATGGGACGTCTTCGACGATGTATCGAAGATGCCTAAGGTCCTCCGATGTGAGGTGACTGGGCGCAGCAAGCCCGTGATACACGACGTTGTTCTGCAACGCCTCGAAGACTGTTGCACCCTCCGCCCCATACGAATTCCCAAGCCATTCCTGGACAGTGTCGAGCTTCACTCCATACGCATGGCCCACAGCAAGTTTTTCCAGGTCCATTTTATGGATAAAGCTAGCCACCAGTTCAGATGCCCCGTCTGTGTAGAACATGAATTTATCGGGACCTTGAATCCTTGACAGGTTGAAAAGCGTGACCGCCGGATGGAAGAGCATGCCTATATTACCCAAAGATGTAGTTAGCACACTTTCTTCCACCCTCCACCGTCCATTCCCAACGAACTGCCCTAGTTG
>JBLHZE010000245.1:0-3031 GCA_047631015.1 Actinomycetes bacterium | reverse complement strand
CTGCCGAAGCTGCTGAGGAAGCTCCACGGGCCTCGAGGATGGCGGCGCCACGCTTGGCTACGGTCGGAATGAAGTCGTGAACGAGCCACTCCCGATCATCAGCCAACGGTGCCGCACTCCTACCATCAATCTCTGCGTGAAAGATATCTGGATATTGGGTCGCGGAATGATTCCCCCAGATCGTCAACTTTTTGATGTCCTTGATGGGTACGCCGGTCTTCTTTTCCAACTGACGTAGTGCCCGGTTGTGATCGAGGCGAGTCATCGCGTTGAAGCGATCCTTCGGGATATCCGGCGCATGAGCAGAAGCGATCAACGCGTTGGTGTTCGCTGGGTTACCGACTACCAGGACGCGAATATCGTCGGCCGCGCCTGAGTTGATGGCCTGGCCCTGCGGTTTGAAGATACCGCCGTTGGCCTCCAATAAATCCCCGCGTTCCATACCCGCCGTGCGGGGCCGCGCACCAACCAGCAAGGCGACATTGGCACCCGCAAAGCCAACCCGCGGATCGTCGGTGATGTCAACTCCTCTCAGTAGCGGGAAGTCACAGTCATCAAGTTCCATTGCGGTTCCCTGTGCGGCTTTCATCCCCTGCGGGATCTCCAGCAGTCGCAGCGTCACTGGCACGTCCGGACCAAGAAGTTGGCCCGAGGCAATCCGGAACAACAGCGCGTAGCCAATTTGCCCGGCGGCTCCGGTGACGGTCACGGTAACGGGAGATTGCGCCATGAATAGCGGCCTTCCTAGTAGCGGTAGACATCCCACACCCACGCTGCGATGTCTGAACGATTCTCGACCAAATCGCTCGGACTAGAGGCTATCCGATAGCTTTCCGGCCACGATTAGAGGGCGGCCACCCAATTACTCACGCGGTGGCAGAGGTCCTCGGCGGTTAAACGGGAACGGTGAGCGAGACCACCAGCATCCCGGTGGCGAGAGCGCCCAGAACAACCAAGTCCACGAGGCGAGAACGCACCTTCAACATCCCTGCCTCCCGATCGGTGAGGACGAGCCGCAGAAAGAATGCCAGAACTAAGGCGCAACCAAAGAGGATGGAGCCCAATCGGAACGATTCGACGACGGCCACTCCGAGCCCGACAACGACGCCAACACACACCAGGACAAGTGGCCACTCGGGTAAGTTAAGAGTGGCGCGACCAAATATCGGTGAGGGCTGATGCGCCGGGTTCCCCGGATCTGCCTCCGCAAGCCGACGATGGTCCGGACTCGTCGTGTTGGCACCGGGAGATGCATCAGGGCTAGGCGTCTGAGCGGGATCGGAGAGTCGTGCGCTACCGGAGTTAGTAGGACGTAGCGGAACGACGTTTCCGGAAAGATCATCACTCGCAGGAAGCTCACTCGACGGACGATCAGACTCACGGTGTTCGCGTGGTTCGGGCGAACTCGCACTCGAAGACACTGCCACGCTCTCTAAGGTAGCCCGATTTTTACCAATTAGCGCGGTACGGCCTCGTCACATCGTGGGTGTCGCAGCCATTTCACCCGCCAAGGATCCACTTATTGACACTCTTCACTCACTCAGCACCGCAGAGCCAGATCCGAGGACTCACTCGCTCAGACCTTCGGAGGCAGATTCGACAACATTCTTCAGCAGCATCGCGCGCGTCATCGGTCCCACACCCCCGGGCATCGGTGCCAGATACGCAGCAACCTCGGCAACCTCTGGGCTCACATCGCCGACCAGCCCAGCATCGGTGCGGGTGATCCCGACATCAAGAACCGCGGACCCAGTCTTCACCATGTCTGGCGTGATGAGACCCGGTACACCTGCCGCTGCAATCACGATGTCAGCAGCCCGGGTCTGTGCAGCAAGGTCCCGCGTGCCGGTATGGCACAGCGTGACAGTCGCATTCTCCGATCGTCGGGTCAGCAGAAGACCAAGTGGCCGCCCGACGGTGACCCCACGGCCGATAATGCATACCTGCGCACCCGAGATCTGGACGTCGTATCTACGGAGAAGTTCTACGATGCCGCGTGGTGTGCAGGGCAGCGCCCCAGGCGCGCCCAGGACGAGTCGACCCAGACTTACAGGATGCAGGCCATCGGCGTCTTTCGTCGGATCAATTCTTTCCAACGCTGCCTGTTGATCAATGCCCGAAGGTAGCGGAAGTTGGACGATATAACCGGTGCATTCTGGGTCTGTATTCAGCCGATCGATCTCGGCGAATACCTGCTCCTGGGTTGCCTTGGCAGGCAAATCGACCCGGATCGAGGTGATGCCGACCTCAGCGCAATCGCGGTGCTTTCCCGCAACATAGGAATGGCTCCCGGGATCATCACCGACCAAGACTGTACCCAGACCCGGAACCACTCCACGTTCGCGAAGTACGCTCACTTCTTCACGCAGTTCGGCCTTAATTACCGCCGCTGTTGCCTTGCCATCCAGAACAGTTGCCGTCACGGTGGACCATTATCCCCCGCGGGTACTCACAGTGTCTGCGGTGGGGGCTGGCCGGGAAACTGCGGCAAGCGCAACGGCACTCCCAGTGATCAGGACTCCGAGAATGAGCAGCAGGTTGACCGGCTGGCCAGCTTCACGGGCAAAGATATCCAATGCCAGCGCCCCCGACATCTGTCCAGTAATCGACAATAAGGCGAATAGCAGCACACCAAGGCTGTGGACGACAGCGGCCGCAACCACGATGAATGCCACCCCGATGATCCCGCCCGTATACAGCCACGGTGCCTCCCATGGCAGCGGCGTGTCACCAAGCGAGTGCGGACTCACGATCTGGTAAACCACCACAGCGACAGATAGACCCAGCCAGCCGACAATGAAGTTCACCAACCCGGCAACCCACGCAGAGCCAGCCGCCTGAGCAACCCGGCTATTGATGGCCTGCTGAATCGCGATAAGCGCGCCCGCAAACAGTGCGAAGGCTAGCGCCCAGAGAGCGAAGCCCTGCTCCCCGAGACGGCTCGAAACTGCAATTGCAACACCCACCGTTGCAATGAGAGCGGCAACAATCCGCCGAGGTGTCAGTCGCTGGACACCTGCTGGACCGAGGC
>JBLHZE010000244.1:0-3035 GCA_047631015.1 Actinomycetes bacterium | reverse complement strand
ATGCGGTCCGAATCAGGCAACGTCTTGATGACCTTGCCTGTCTGGCCGCGGTCTTTGCCGGTGATGATCTGAACGGTATCGCCCTTACGAATCTTCATCTTCTTACCCATCACAGCACCTCCGGTGCCAGCGAAATAATCTTCATGAAGCGCTTGTCACGCAGCTCGCGACCTACCGGACCGAAGATGCGAGTCCCGCGGGGCTCACCATCGGCCTTGAGGACGACCGCAGCGTTCTCGTCGAAGCGGATGTAGGAACCATCCGGACGACGACGCTCCTTTTTGGTACGGACGATGACGGCCTTGACGACCTCACCCTTTTTGACGCCTCCACCGGGGATCGCGTCTTTTACGGTGGCGACAATAACGTCACCGATCCCGGCATACCTACGACCCGATCCACCGAGAACACGGATGCATAACAGCTCCTTTGCACCAGTGTTGTCGGCGACGCGTACTCGCGACTCTTGCTGAATCACTTTGCCTTCTCCAGGATCTCAACGACGCGCCAGCGCTTCGTTGCCGACAGTGGTCGAGTTTCCATCAGCAGGACACGGTCACCCGTCGCTGCACTGTTGTCTTCATCGTGGGCCTTCAGCCTGGATGTACGGCGAACGACCTTGCCGTACATCGCATGCTTGTAACGGTCCTCGACAGCCACGACGACAGTCTTGTCCATCTTGTCGCTGACTACTAGCCCCTCACGAACCTTGCGTTCGCCACGGAGTTCAGTGTCAGTCTGGGTCGCCTCGCTCATGCGGCGCCCTCCTCGTCCTCGTTTGCGGTAATGCCGAGCTCGCGCTCACGCATGATCGTGTAAACCCGAGCGATCTCGCGGCGCACTGCCTTAAGTCGTCCGTAGCTGTCTAGCTGGCCTGTCGCGGCCTGGAAGCGAAGGTTAAAGAGTTCTTCCTTCGCCTCAATTAACTTTGTCTCAAGACCTTGGTCGTCCATCTCGCGCAGTTCTGAGGTTGAGGTCAACGCTGCCATTAGTCTTCACTCACCTCTCGTCGAACGATCTTGCACTTCATTGGCAACTTATGGGCTGCCCGCGTTAGCGCCTCGCGAGCTGCGCTTTCATCGGGGTATGACAGTTCGAACATGACGCGACCTGGCTTCACATTCGCGACCCACCACTCTGGGGAGCCCTTACCGGAACCCATTCGAGTTTCAGCTGGCTTCTTGGTGAGAGGACGATCTGGGTAGATATTGATCCAGACACGGCCACCACGCTTGATTCGTCGATTAATAGCAATACGCGCAGATTCGATCTGACGGTTCGTTACGTAGGCCGGTTCCATTGCCTGCAGACCCCACTCACCAAATGTCACGCTGGTGCCGCCCTTGGCGACGCCAGTGCGTCTGGGGTGATGCTGCTTGCGGTACTTGACCTTACGAGGAATCAGCATGGGCTAAGACCCCCCGTCCGCTGGTGCCTGCGCTGCAGGTGCCTCCGTTGCGGGCGCCTGTGCTGCGGCTGGTGCTTCTGTGGCAGGTGCTTCTGCGGCCGGTGCGGCAGCAGGTGCCTGCGCAGGGGCATCATCGCGACGCGGTCCGCGGCCACCACGCCCGCCACCGTCGCGACGGTTGCGTGGGCCAGCTCCGGGACGAGCGAGGCGGGCAGCTTGCTGCTCACGGCGCTCGTCAGTGTCGGAGGAGACTTCGCCGTGGTAGATCCATACCTTGACGCCGATGCGACCGAATGTCGTCCGAGCTTCGTAGAAGCCGTAGTCAATATCGGCCCGCAGCGTGTGCAATGGTACGCGCCCTTCACGGTAGAACTCGGTACGGCTCATCTCAGCTCCACCGAGGCGACCGCTGACCTGAATCCGGATGCCCTTAGCACCGGACTTCATGGCGGACTGCATGGCCTTACGCATCGCACGACGGAAGGAGACACGGCTCGACAGCTGCTCGGCGACGCCCTGGGCGACGAGTTGAGCGTCCGCCTCTGGGTTCTTCACCTCGAGGATGTTGAGCTGAACCTGCTTACCGGTGAGCTTTTCGAGCTCGCCACGAATACGGTCGGCCTCGGCGCCACGCCGACCAATCACAATGCCTGGACGGGCAGTGTGAATGTCGACGCGGACCCGCTCACGGGTGCGCTCGATTTCAACCTTGCTGATTCCGGCACGTTCCATACCCTCGGTCATCAACCGGCGGATCTGCACATCTTCGTTGACGTAATCGCGGTAGCGCTGTCCTTCTTTGGCGCTATCTGCGAACCACCGAGAAGTGAAGTCCGTCGAGATCCCGAGGCGAAAGCCGTGCGGGTTTACTTTCTGTCCCACGTCGCTACCTCTTCTTCCCGGCTGGAACGTCTTCCGGCGTCCCAACAACAATCGTGATATGGCTTGTGCGCTTACGGATCCGGAAGGCACGACCCTGTGCCCTTGGGCGGAATCGCTTCATGGTGGGTCCCTCGTCAACGCGCGCTTCGGTTATGACGAGAGTGTCGGCGTCAAGACCGTCGTTGTTCGTCGCATTGGCCATAGCGCTCTTGAGCACCTTCCCGACCGGTTCGGTCGCAGCTTGCGGTGCATACCGCAAGATTGCCTGCGCCTCGGCGGCAGGCAGGCCCCTAATCAGGTCCACCACTCGGCGGGCCTTCATGGGCGTCACGCGGACGTACCGCGCCTGGGCCCTGGCTTCCATCGCTATTCCTCGCTGTCAGTCTTGATAGTTGGTTAACTCGTTATTGGTTTGTGTTCGGTCTTTTTGGCATCCCGCGGTATTAACCGCGACGAGCCTTGCGGTCGTCCTTGATGTGACCCTTGAACGTACGGGTCGGGGCGAACTCACCAAGTTTATGACCGATCATGTTTTCGCTCACGAAGACCGGCACGTGCTTGCGGCCGTCGTGGACGGCCAAGGTGTGTCCGAGCATCGCTGGCACGATCATCGAGCGGCGTGACCAGGTTTTGATGACGGTGTTCGTTCCGGCTTCATTCTGCTTTTCGACCTTCTTCATCAGATGGTCGTCAACGAATGGGCCCTTTTTTAGGCTACGTGGCATGAGTTATCGCTTCTTTCCGG
>JBLHZE010000243.1:0-3059 GCA_047631015.1 Actinomycetes bacterium | reverse complement strand
ATGTAACAGTAATTATTTGGCTACCGAGAGTCGTGCGCGTGCTACGTGCGAAACGGGTGAATTAAAACTATTCATTCCCTGTTCTTCGGCTCTTGAGTCTTCTCAAGCCGCCCGTCGAGCGAACCCGATTTATCTGGCTGGGCGGTGAGCGCGGATTGGGGCTGTATCAGGATCTTCCACGTTCGCTGACGTCTACAAGCTGACGTTGAAGGTCCTCGCGATGACACAGCCGAACTCCAGAGGTAGACGTGTCGCCGGATCCGATCCTGTCGCCCCGGCGGTGTTCACTAGTGAGCGCAGCCAAGGCCCACAGGCTTGCCCAGCCGCTGCTGGTATCGCAACAAGAGGTCGGATTGCGAGATAGTCAGGGCATGGATTCTTCCGAGCGTGGAATCAAAGATAGCGACGTCCCCGGAACCACTGCATCCTCTCGATTCCAAAAAGTATGCGCCGCGACTGGCGTCATCGTGGAGTGGTACGACTTCGCTCTCTATGCCATTTTGGCGACCACACTGGCCCCACTATTCTTCCCCTCTGAGAACAAAGCACTCGCCTTAATGGCGACGTTCCTGATATTTGGAGTGAGCTATCTCTTTCGTCCGCTGGGTGGCCTCATCATCGGGCGTCTCGGTGATACAAGGGGACGACGATTCGCACTCGTGCTAGCTACCTCAGTGATGGCGGTTACGACGATCTCCTTAACCGTTCTCCCGACGTATGCCGCGATCGGCGTCGCCGCGCCAATCCTGCTGGGGGTCATACGGGCCCTGCAAGGAATGTCGGTTGGCGGACAGTTCGCAGGCGCGATGTCGATGCTCAGTGAAACGGGGTCAGCTGATCGCCGAGGACGTTCCGTCGCCGTCGGCCTAGCAACTTCGATGGGCGGGGTACTGCTTGCAGCTGTCGTCACCACGCTCCTGGGTGTGGTCTTCACGGAACAAGAGATATTGGCGGGCGCCTGGCGCATTCCGTACGTCGTGGGCTGTGTACTTGTCATCATTGCCGTCTTCCTTCAGTCAAAGCTGCATGAAAGCGAAGCATTCGAGGAGGCGCTTCAGGAGGGGCACATCGGGGAACCCGTCAAGGATCTTTTCGCGTACCACAAAGCCGCGCTGTTTCGGATGTGGTGCCTGGGAGTTGCCAGCGCTATCACCGCTTACACAGTGATCATTTGGCTGCCAACATTCATCGCCAGCAGCGGTGTAGCCAATCCAGATAAGGCCGCCCCCGCCGCGATGCTCATCAGCGGCGCGTACATCCTCGTCATCTTCCCGCTGGCAAAGCTCGGCGACCAGATCGGACGGATGAAACTGCTGCTCATCACTGCAATCGGTTACGTGATTTTCTCCATCCCGATGTTCGTATTGATATCGGGCAGCCTGTGGGCTTACATCGCCATCGGTACGATGGTGATGGTGGTACTGCAGGCATCAGTTGATTCAAGTGTCACGCCCGCCATGACCGAACAAATTCCCACGCGCGTGCGCTTCACCGGCATGGCCATCGCCTACAACCTGGCGTTCATTGTCGGAGGATTCATCCCGGCAATAGCGACGGTGTTGTCCAACGACGAGGGAGGAATCTCTATCGGTATCAGTCTCGCCATCGTTGGGCTCTTGTTGATACCTCTCTCGCGGTGGGTATCGGCGGCAGATACTCGACAAAGCCCAGAGTCAGTCGACTCTGCCGCCGTGTAGACCCGCCCGCGAGGTTGCGACGTGTAGTGGGCGCAGACGGTTAGGCAACCAACGCGAAACGCGGCGTGAGGGTCCAATAGCGTCGTTTCAGTACATACACCTCGAGGAAGCGGAGCAAGCTAATGCCGGTCGTAGAAAATACTGTCACCATCGACGCACCAGTCGCGAAAGTTTTTGAGTTCATGGATGACCCTGGCAACACTTCTAAGTGGTTCGCGGGAGTCACAGAACAGACAGCACCGGGTACGCTGCAGACTGCCCGCAGGACCAGACGGCCGCGTCCTGCTTTGGGTCATTCACCTGGAACTCGCGACGACCCATATCAGCCGAGGAAAACCGCCTGATTCTCCTGGATCCACTGCTCGACGGACATCGGATCCCGTCCGGTCAACTGTTTAACTGTGTCGGTAACGAGGCTGGCCCCGCCTTCTCTCCAGGAACGCAGGTGACACATGACCTGGATCTCGACCTCCTCCGAAGTGCTGAATCCTGCGTGCTCAATCAGCATCTGGGCAAAATCCTCCTCCGACATGTCGACGTATTTGACCGGGTGCCGCAGAACTCTCGCGAACGCCTCTGCAACTTCGCCGA
Organism: Actinomycetes bacterium; assembly: GCA_047631015.1. GTDB lineage: Bacteria > Actinomycetota > Actinomycetes > S36-B12 > UBA10799 > UBA10799. The sequence continues at coordinate 771 of JBLHZE010000243.1, read as the reverse complement.
ACGTCACGGCCGCGGGGCCCGTCAATTCGTAGTTCTCGCCATCGTGGCCCTCGCTGGTGGCAACTGCTGCTATGACAGCAGCCACGTCGTCCAGAGCAACCATGCCGATACGGCCCTCTCCGGAGATACCTAAGATCTCGCCCATGGCGACATCCGCCTTATAGGGGATCAGTGACGTCTCCATAACCGAGTTTGGTGACACCAGGGTCCAGGGAAGACCGGACGATTTCAGGTGCTCGATAGCAGCAAGGTGCGATGAATGCAGCTGGTCACCCTGATGGCGCACGGCGCCGTGGATATTGAGGATATGCGGCGTGCCGTTGGCCTTGCACGCATCAACCACGGCAGATTCCCGGGCGGCGACTTTCTCGTCCATCGGCGACGTGACGAAGGCATGGGTGATGTCTCGGGTAACCGGTTCCAAAGAAGCAGGATCGTCCATGTCAGCTTCGACAACGGACAGATTGCTCCCCGTCAGCGTGAACTTGCTCCGATTGTGGACCATGGCGCGCACTTCGATGTCGTCTCGGTCAAGAAGTTGCAAGATCAACGCATGGCCGAACATGCCATTTCCGGCGGTTACTAGGATTCGATTCGGCAACGTAGACCACTCCTAAATAGTTGTTGCTGCAACCCCATCACCTGCACGGTGGTTTGTCCACGCAGTCCGCAGTCCGCAGTCCGTCGCTGAATCGACGTTTCGCCATAACTGAAGACGTTTAGTAATAACGAAATTGGATAGAACGATACGCATGAGCGGAAATAGGAAAG
>JBLHZE010000242.1:0-3083 GCA_047631015.1 Actinomycetes bacterium | reverse complement strand
CACGCGCCATCGACGCTGCTGAGAGACGGGTGCGTGACGAAGTGCCGAGCGCAACGTATATTTATCTTGAGCCCGACCTCGACCGACTACTCTCTAGCCTCAAAAAAAAGGATGAACCAAATGACTGACTACAAGGTCGCCGATCTCTCGCTGGCTGATTTTGGCCGCAAAGAAATCCATCTTGCCGAGCACGAGATGCCTGGTCTGATGGCAATGCGCGAGGAGTTCGGTGAATCCAAGCCGCTCGCCGGTGCTCGGATTACCGGATCGCTACATATGACAGTGCAGACAGCCGTGCTGATTGAGACCTTGACGGCGCTTGGTGCAGATGTTCGTTGGGCCTCGTGCAACATCTTCTCCACGCAGGATCACTCTGCTGCCGCCGTTGCAGTCGGCCCGCACGGCACGCCGGAGGATCCCCAAGGGATTCCCGTGTATGCCTGGAAGGGCGAGACGCTGGAGGAGTACTGGTGGTGCACAGAGCAAGTACTCGTGTGGCCAGCCGATGCCGATGGCAATACCGGACCCAACATGATCCTCGACGATGGTGGCGACGCGACGCTACTCGTCCACAAGGGTAAGGAGTACGAAGCCGACGGCTCCGTTCCTGATCCGGCAACTGCCGAGTCCGAGGAGTTCGCCGTTGTGTTGTCGGTGCTGACCCGGACTCTGACCGAAGATCCACAGCGCTGGACCAAGATCGCCGACGGCATCATCGGAGTCACAGAGGAGACCACCACTGGTGTGCACCGCCTGTACGAGATGATGCGTGATGGGAAGCTTGAGTTCCCAGCAATCACCGTTAACGACTCGGTCACCAAGAGCAAGTTCGACAACAAGTACGGCTGCCGCCACTCACTAATCGACGGCATCAACCGCGGGACCGACACGCTGATAGGCGGCAAAGTCGCTGTTGTCTGCGGCTACGGCGACGTTGGCAAGGGCTCTGCAGAGTCGCTTCGAGGCCAAGGTGCGCGCGTTATCGTCACCGAAGTCGACCCGATCTGCGCCCTTCAGGCCGCGATGGACGGATACCAAGTGACGACACTGGAAGATGTCATCGGTACGGCAGATATCTTCATCACGACGACGGGCTGTTATGACGTCATCAATGTCTCCCATATGCGCGATATGAAGCACCAAGCGATCGTCGGAAACATCGGTCACTTTGACAACGAGATCGATATGGCGGGCCTCTACGACGAGCCAGGGATTCAGCGCAATAACGTCAAGCCCCAGGTCGATGAGTTCGTGTTTGCTGACGGCCACTCGATCATCGTGCTTTCCGAGGGCCGCTTGCTTAACCTCGGCAATGCCACCGGCCACCCCTCGTTCGTGATGTCGAACTCGTTCACAAATCAGGTACTTGCTCAGATCGAGCTCTTCACCAAGCACGACGAGTACCCCCTCGGCGTCTACACACTGCCTAAGCACCTGGACGAGAAGGTCGCCCGACTCCATCTCGACGCACTAGGGGTCAATCTGACGGAACTGACCAAGGTGCAATCCGAGTACCTCGGTATTCCTATTGAGGGGCCGTACAAGCCAGAGCTTTACCGGTACTAATTCGTGCCAACCAACGGGGTGCCGCCGGACCCGCAGCGACCACCGTTCCCGAGTATGCCGCCTGTGCAGTCAGCGTCCGAGCCTGTCTCGGAGCTGCTGTACCCGGCGGCGGCCATTACGTTGCGAAACGCGGTAGCTCAGGAGGAAGCTGGGACCTGGACTAAGCGCCCACTTCGCGGTTTCAACTGGTGGCTGGGCGACGCCCTCCTAATGATTTTCCTGTGGCTGGTGTTGGCAGTGCTTACAGTCGGGGTAATCGGCATCCCTGAATCCGGCAGCTGGCTGACAATCGTTGCCCTGCTTGTTCCATGGATAGCCTTAGCGGGTTTCCCTATTGCACTGACAATGATCATTGGCAATGGTCCGCGGATTGATTTCGGCTTGCGCGTGAAGTGGAGCGATATCGGCTGGGGTTTGCTTTACGGGGGGCTGTCGCTGCTCGTGGCCGTCATCATTGGCATCATCACCACCCAGGTCGCGGGGGACTTCAACTCAGCGGCCGGGGAACTCGGAGAAGAGCTCAAAACCAACCCGGCAGTGTTGATTTGTTTCGCGATCTTGGTCGGTATCGGTGCCCCAATTGTCGAGGAGATTGCCTTCCGCGGGCTGGTCTTCAACAGCCTGGCAAAGTTTAAAATGTGGCCCCTACTGACGGTATTCTTCTCGGCCGCAATCTTCGCGCTCTTTCACTTTGAGGCGGTGCGAATCCCGCTGCTCTTTGGGATCGGGATCGTCTTGGGCCTGGCGCGCTGGCATACGGGTAGCACAACGACGGCGATTGTTGCCCACATGTGCAACAACATCCCGGGCGCGCTCTATCTGCTGTTGTGGTGAGGCAGGCGCACTAGCTGGCTCGTGTCGCAGCTACCGTTACTTCCCGATTTGTTGGGCTCAGTCATCGCCAACTTACTCTCAGACTCGCCGCGGCGATATCTGCAAGCTGAGCTCTCGATAGTCCCTGTGCTCGCGCTAATGCCAGATAGTTATCGACGATGTAGCCACCGAAGTACGCTGGATCGTCGGAGCTAATCGTGATGGTCACACCAGCGGTGAGGAGCGCGACTGCGGGAAAGTCGATCAGATCGGGAACGACCTGGAGGCGTTGGTTCGATAGTGGACAAAGATCTAGCGGAATCCCTTCTTGAGCAAGGCGCAGGATGAGGTCAGGATCATCTTGGGCGCGAATGCCATGGTCGATTCGCTCTACGAGGAGAAGATCGAGCGCCTCCCAGATGTATTCCGCCGGCCCTTCCTCTCCGGCATGTGCGACGGCGCGTAGTCCAAGACCTCGGGCCTTAGCGAATACCCGAGCGAACTTGCTCGGAGGGTTTCCACTCTCGCTTGAGTCGAGTCCGACGCCGTGAATTGAGGCCAAGTGCGGCTTGGCCGCAGCCAAAGTCTCCAAGGCATTTTCTTCACTCAAGTGGCGCAGGAAGCACATGATGAGCTTCCAACTGATCCCGAGTTCCTGCTCACCGCGGCGAAGTCCCGCGGTGATTCCGTCCACGACCTCAGAC
>JBLHZE010000241.1:0-3111 GCA_047631015.1 Actinomycetes bacterium | reverse complement strand
ACTCTGTAGCAAAGTCCGGCGGTGAGCACCCACACGACACTGTTCTCCGACATCACCAGGCCCGTAATCGACACTCGCACGGACTTGCCGTTGCCCATGCGGGCGCTGTCGCGGCACCGCTACGCGCGGGCAGCGATCGTGCCGAAGAGCAACAAGCCCCTGGCGACTGATCGACTGTTCGACTACGCGCTCGAACTCGGGTGCCGAAGTAGTGCCATGTGTTGGGGTGTCGCCGCCGATGTCGAGCAGGCTCTCATCGGTATGGGGGTTGCAGTCGAAACGGGACCTCACGAAGAATAAGCAGCGTTAACTGGCAGACTGCTCCTATGCAGTTTTTTCCGTACGCTATAGATCGACGATGGGCTCCGCTGCTCCGAGTGCTCGGGGTGAAGGACACCGACGGCATCGAGCTGACCGACGCGGGAACGCTCAAAGCCACGTTCGGACGGGTATCTGTTGAGACTCCGCTTGAGAACATCGAGCACACCGTCGTGACGGGCCCACATCGGTGGTTTAAAGCTGTCGGGCTTCGGTTGAGCTTTAGCGACGACGGGGTCACTTTCGGCACCAATCCCAGGCGCGGTTTGTGTATCGAATTTGTCGAACGCATCCCTAAAGTCTTGGGTGGGCGAGATCATTCGGCGTTATGGGTGAGTGTGGCTGATCCGGAGGGATTAGCGACAGCGATCGCCGGTGCCAACTCGTAGCCTTCTGCGATAGCACCCAGCGTGCAGGCACTATCACAAGCATTCTAGGTAAGAACCGTGCAAGCAGTCGCTACCTGGCAGGAAGCTCTGGCTATGGCCACATAGCGTTAACAGGTACGTAGTTGTCGATAGCTGGAGAGTGGGACGCTTATTGTGACCGATCTACCGCAGCCAGAAACTATGGTTCAGGCAGACCATACCGGTGTCTCGACTGAACGAGTCGGGGTCTGGGCAGGTATTAACAAGCCGGTATTCATTCCTGCCACGGTCATCATTTTCGCGCTGATCGGCTTCAGTGTTTTTGCCGCATCGGACAGTCAGCGCATCTTTGGCGACATCAATGCCGCTGTGGTCGAGTACATCGGGTGGTGGTACATCCTCGTCGTTGCCTTCTTCGTCGTCTTCGCGTTCTATTGCGGGCTCAGTCGGATCGGGAATGTCCGCCTTGGACGCGATGATGAGGTCCCCGAATTCGGGGTCATTCCCTGGTTCGCAATGCTCTTCAGTGCAGGTATGGGCATCGGTCTGGTGTTCTGGGGTGTCGCCGAACCGCTCAATCACTATGTGAATCCGCCCAGCATGGGCGGGGAGCAGGCCGAAGGTATCGCCGCGGCCGATCAAGCACTGGAACTGACGATGTTCCATTGGGGACTGAGCGCTTGGGCAATCTACGTCGTGGTTGGTCTCGGCCTGGCCTATATGACCTACCGCCGTGGGCGTCCGCTTTCGATTCGGTGGCTACTCGAGCCACTGCTTGGCCGCGAGCGGGTAGAAGGTCCGATTGGTCACGCAGTTGACGCGACCGCGATCGTTGGAACGCTCTTCGGGGTTGCGACCTCCCTTGGACTGGGGGTGCAGCAGATCCTTGCCGGTCTGGTGCAGCTTGGCTGGGTCGCAGGGCCGAGTAACTGGAGCATCCTGGGAATCATTCTCCTCATCACGGGTATCGCGACCTTCTCTGTTTTGTCCGGGGTCGACAAAGGCCTTAAATGGCTGTCCAACATCAATATGGGCCTGGCTGCAATGCTGCTGCTGTTCGTACTACTCCTGGGACCGACGGTGTTCCTGCTGCAGGCATGGGTCGGCAACTTGGGCGGGTACCTATCGGTACTTCCTGAGTACATGCTGCGGACGGCGCCGTTCGACAACGCAGATCCGATTAATGATCCCTGGCTAGGGAACTGGACGATCTTCTACTGGGGCTGGTGGATGAGCTGGGCTCCATTCGTCGGCATGTTCATCGCACGAATCTCCCGAGGTCGGACGATACGGCAGTTCGTCTTCGGCGTGCTGTTGGCACCGACTCTGGTGGCGTCAGTGTGGTTTACGGTCTTCGGCGACTCAGCCTTGATACGACAAATCGAGATTGGGGACATGGTGGGACTCGATGGAGTAGTGGACACCAACACATCCCTCTTCTTGCTGTTAGAGGGGCTGCCGCTGTCTTCGATCACCTCTGTGTTGGCGATCCTGGTGATCGGAATGTTCTTCATCACCTCGTCAGACTCGGGCTCCCTCGTTATCGATATGTTGGCGAACGGCGGTCGAACAAATACCCCGCGGATTACTCGCGTTTATTGGGCTGTCCTCGAAGGGGTTTCCGCCGCCGTCCTCCTGATCGCAGGTGGAAGTGCGGCGCTGCTTGCGCTTCAGACCGCGTCGATCATTACGGCTGTACCTATATCGATTGTCTTGGTTTTGGCATGCGTCTCACTGATTCGAGCATTTCGTTATGAAGTTGCCAAGACCCCTCAGTACTTTGAGATCGTGGATGGGATTGACGGCTTGGGGGCACCAGTGGCCGATGGCGAAGTGCCACCAATGAAGGATGCGGCAGCGGCTAGCGCGACTCTGGCTGGACTGTCTAAGGACCGCGAAAGCCGCCTACCGAAGTATGAATCCGACGATCTGCTAGTCACGGTGCGCAGCATTAACCCAGCGGTTATTGAGTTCGATGCCGAAACAGGCGCACCAGAGGTAGCGCGTGATCCATATGGTCCGAACCCGCTAAGCGACGAGGTGTTCAACACGCCAGAATTCGAGGAATCAGCCGAAGGAGCTGCACTCGCTCGGGCGGAACACGAGGACTCCTAGAGGTCTGCCATCGGCTGCCCATAGGCCCGGGCGAGCTGCGAGCGCACGAGTGATTCGCGCGACGCACTATGACCGGTCTTTTGGCACCTCGGTAGGGTGCAGACCAGTGGGACGCCACCGCTGGTTTCCCGCACGGCACACGACCGAGATGGGAATAGTCCATGGCGTGGACTGCGGAAGACATCGGCAACCAGCACGGGCGAGTGTTCTTGGTGACCGGAGCCAATACTGGCCTTGGCTTTGAGACTTCGCTCGAGCTTGCCAAGCAAGGTGCCCACCTGGTTCTCACGGGACGTGACGAGGAGCGAAT
>JBLHZE010000240.1:0-3119 GCA_047631015.1 Actinomycetes bacterium | reverse complement strand
CCGAGTGGTCGTTGGTTCGACCGCAACCGTGCGGACCGGTGACTTCCCAGCCGATGAACCGGCCGCCGAGCTCCTCGACGAGGCCACCGCGAACCATCCAACGCCATGGCTTGACACACATAGAAGAGTCCCCATCACGCCGAGACACCTATCCGTACACTACCTCCGGGGACTCAACTGGGGCGTTCTGCTCCTGGCATGCGGAAGCCTGTCCAAGGATGGTTCACTAGGCTCGGGTTCCGGACAGGAGACTGCCCAACTCTTTTCGGAACTGACCAAGCGAGTCCGAGAGCCACGTTTCGTGTTCGCTTGCCTCGGAATCCAAGAGTCTGGTCACACGCAAATCGAACCAGCGGAAAAGGTGGGTGCTCTGCGCTGCACTCAATCCTCCGCCACTGTGTAGCTCGCTGTGGAGGGCGGAGCCCAGGCGGTCGATGGCTTCGGTCACCCGAGCAACCTCAGGGTGCTCGTGCTCGTAACCGTAGTAGGGAAACTCGCCGCTGAGTAGACCGCGCCTGCCCAGTTCACGCTGGAACTCTGTGCCCGGATACACTCGTGTGCGACCGAGGTGGAGCTGAAAGTCGTCGGCCTCGATCTCGCGGAGGAACTGGGCGTTGGCCCGCAAGTTGTCCATCGTGTCGAATGGACCGGAGTTGATGAACCCCAGAATCACGTCGATCCCGAGCGACTTCAGATTCCGGATAGTGTCTTGAGGATCGGCTCCGCCGAAGTGTTTCGCGTACTGGGCCCTGGTAGCAGGCGTCGCATTCTCCACTCCGATGAAGACTCGCATCAGCCCAGCAGCTCGAAGCAGGGCGAAGACCTCAGGATCGAACGAGTCAACGCGGCAGTCGACCATGAAGGTCGTGCGGTTCTTGGCATCCAGGAGTGCTTGCCCAAAGGCCGCCGCCCACTCCCGACTGACACGATCCGGTCCGACGAAGAGGTCTTCGGTGATTGTGATGTGTGGCAGGGCGAAGTCATCGGCCAAGGTCATGAACTCCGCCGCGGACTTCGTGCGCCAGCGCTTCCGGGCGTCCATTCCCAGAGCCGAGGGTACTTGGCCTGTCGAGCAGAAGGTGCACCTGTAGAGGCAGCCCCGCTTCGTGAACATGCTTAGGGACATTCCATTGCGCAGGACTTCAGCCGCTCCGTCGCGAGTCGGTGTTGGCAGAAGATCCAGATCGATCGGATGGCGCGCAGGGTTGCGGACGATTCCCCGCGATCCACGCCAAGTGACACCCCGCACTTCGCTGAGGTCGTGTCCGCGTGAAAGGGCATCCACGAGATCGACCATGGTGGCCTCACCCTCGCCCCGCACCACGACGTCGATGTCGGGGCTGTACTCAAGAACGGCCAGATCGTTCAGCGATGCGTGGTCGTGCCCGCGCACGATGGTCCCACCGAATCCCCGATCTCGCAGCCTCCTGGCTAACCACACCACCTCGCCATCGACATCGGTTGGACCCGTCAACCCCACGACATTGACGCTCTCGGCGGTACCGGCAGGATACGGCTGAAACGGGCCGTAGGGCTCAGATGGCGTGGTTCGGTTGGGCATTTGCTCGTGGGTCGGACTGCGCGAGACACGGGTCGAAGTTTGGTGGCGGTGTTGAGAAGCTTCGGATGTCGTAGTCGCCGAATCGTCGGATTTTTTCTCGTATGTACGGTGACGCGATGGCGAGATACTCTGGGTCGGTTTGGTGACCCTCTGCTTAAAGATCTCGGTCGGTTTGGTGACCCTCTGCTGAAAGATCGCGGATTGCGTCGGTCATGTCCAGGGCGGTGTGGAAGATCACGCAGTCGGCAACGAGAGTGTTGAATTTGACGATCTTTTCTTGGGTTTGAGGGTCGTTCGACTTGATGGTCTCGTTCCCGAATCGCAACCATCGGGAGAACTCGTTGTAGGCCTCTGGCGTGCCCCGTGTGAGTAGTCCACATCGTGTTTTAGAGTTTTGATTGGCCCGCTGGGGGGCCGAGAAAGCTCGAGGAATGATGGCGACGAGGAAGAAGCATTCACCTGAGGACATTGTCCGTAAGCTGCGTGAAGCTGATCGATTGATCGGCGATGGCGTGACCACGGGCGAGGCCTGCCGGCAGCTGGATATCTCTGAAGCCACTTACTACAAGTGGCGCAAGCAATACCAAGGGATGAGCTTGGACGATGTGAAAGAACTGCGTGATCTGCGCGCTGACAACGCCAAGTTGAAGCGGTTGGTCGCTGAGGCCGAGTTGGAAAAGCTGGCGTTGAAGGAAATCGCCAAAGGAAAATTCTGAGCCCGACGGCCAAACGCAACGCGGTCAAGATGCTGCAAGAGGTCCTGGACCTTTCGGAGCGGTTCGCGTGCAAGGTCGTTGGGCAACCGCGATGAATCCCACCCGTTGCTAAAACCAGATAAACCATTTCACGGATTCAACCAACTCTCAGCAGAACAAGCCGCAGCGATCGATGAGCGATGCAGCCCACGATCTGCAGCAGCTGACCAAGCCGCATGAATAAAGAGATGGATGAGGGCCCACCGTTGACCGGTGGGCCCTCATCCATCTCTGGGGCTGCAATTCGACTAAATGATCGCCGGGAATTCCACTAACCGATTGCCGGGAATTCCACTAACCCCCCGGCGTGGAGGTGCCGAGAATCGAACTCGGGTCCAACGAAACAAATAAGAGCATTCTCCGGGTGCAGTCGCGTTACTCGCTATTCGGCCTCTCCGTTTTTGTGCGACCCGACGGAGATAGCGGCCTAGTCAGCTGTTTGTTTTCCCGTTCACTTCCGCTAACCGAAATGATTGGTGAGTCTTCTAGTCGACGCCGGGATCTGGAGGGAAGACACCCCCAGGCCGACGGATCTATATGGCTCTACTGCAATTAAGCAGCGAGAGCAAGATCAGTGCGCTTTGTATCTGCACTTGTTTTTTCAACGGAGCGTTAATGAGATAACCGTTGATCCTCAACCCGCTTCACTCTTCTCTGCAAACGTTGTCGAAACCGTTCACCCCCTGTGTAGTTATGAAGTCAATGGTACGCCCATACACACGTAAAGCGCATCAACTATTTCGTCACTGGAACTGTCAACCCACCAGGTGGCAAGCCAAATCGTGGCCGCGACAAGGTGATTT
>JBLHZE010000239.1:0-3125 GCA_047631015.1 Actinomycetes bacterium | reverse complement strand
ATCTGATCAGAATTGACGTAGGTCATCTGCACGTCATCAACATCAAGCACAAGAGCTGAAGCTGACCCGAACGAAGCCATCTCGTTAACCATGCCGGTCGAGCTTTGTGTAAATGCTGAGCCAGCCGTTGCTACGAGAGCCGCGGCACCCACGCCTCCGATGATCGCCGTTAGCTTTTTCCTGTTCATCTGGAATCTCCTTGTTCGCGCTGCCGAGGCAGCCTGGGGGGGTTGATGTACTTTTCTGTTAGAACCGCTACGAATATGTAGCAACATGTTTGATACTGCCCCTCAAGCGGGATTGTTTCAACGAAACTTGACGCCGGCTCCGCTGTTCGGGTGTCGCCCAAACGGGTGACACCTCTGAAAACCACGCGGAGTATTCCTTCCTCTAACCTGGTGATGTGGGAATCGATCCGAACGATCTAGCAACGTGCCTGCGAGTGTTCAAAGAACTCGATGATCTGCCCGTTGAACACCCTGACGCAGTCGCCGTTCGCCGCGCGACGGCCGGGCTTTTCAAGAGCGTGAAAAAGCGCCGCCGTCTGGAGCACCGCGAGGGCGTGATGGCCAGCGATAACGCCGTTATTGCATCAACAGCGACCGGTTCGCCCGAGCGGATCGATGACGAAACTCAAGGCCTTCCGCTCGTGTCCAACGTCGAGGGCGCAACCGCAGGAACCCTCATCCGGCCGCAGGCCTGCTACATGTGCAAAACCCGCTACTCGCTCATCGATGCGTTCTACCATCAGATGTGTCCCCCCTGTGCCGCGCTCAACCGATACCGACGGAACGCGCGCACCGATCTCACCGGTCGACGTGCGCTGCTCACCGGCGGCCGAGCGAAGATCGGGATGTACATCGCCTTGCGGTTGTTACGCGACGGCGCCGAGACGACGATTACGACCCGCTTTCCCAATGACGCGATCCGCCGATTCATGGCAATGCCCGATAGCGCGGGCTGGATTGATCGGCTGCACATCGTCGGTGTCGATTTGCGTGACCCCGCCCAGGTTGTAGCGCTGGCCGATTCGGTGGCGCAGCGGGGGACGCTCGACATCCTGATCAACAATGCAGCTCAGACCGTGCGGCGTTCCTCCGGTTCCTACGCACTCCTGGCCGCAGCTGAGGCCGAACCTCTTGCGCTGGGGGACCTGCCAGACGTCACGACATTCGGTCGCACGAACGATGCCCACCCCGTCGCACTGCTGGGAGCCGTTACCGGCAACCAGCCAGCACCAGCCGGAATGAGTGCCACCGAGCTGACTCGGGCAGCACTGGTCGGTGGGTCATCGTCGCTTGCCCGCAATGCGGCCCAAACCGCGATCGACGCTGGCGGGCTGCTACCCGACCTGCACGACAAAAACAGCTGGACGCAGATGATTCACGAGGTGGAGGCACTTGAGCTGCTCGAGGTTCAACTCGCTAACTCCATCGCCCCGTTCATCCTGATCAGTCATCTGCGAGCGTCGATGGCAGCAGCACCGGCGCGGCGCACATACGTCGTCAATGTTTCGGCGATGGAGGGCCAGTTCAGTCGCCGATATAAGGGTCCGGGGCACCCCCACACCAATATGGCCAAAGCGGCACTGAACATGCTGACCCGCACGAGCGCGGGAGAGATGCTCGAAGCCGATGGCATCCTTATGACAGCGGTAGATACCGGGTGGATCACCGATGAGCGCCCGCATCCGACCAAAATCCGTCTCGCTGATGAGGGGTTTCACGCGCCGCTGGATTTGGTCGATGGAGCCGCCAGGGTCTATGACCCGATCATCCGGGGTGAGAATGGTGAGGATCTGTTCGGTTGCTTCCTCAAGGACTACGAACCATCCCCCTGGTAGCTTTTTACCAAGCGTGACCCAAATGCGACGGCTCGCCCTTGACAGCGGCCGATTGTCGATGGATTGTTGATTACAGACCTGTTTTTATGGCGAAGCTACCTTTTCGTCTACCGGCCCAACGCAGGATGTGAATGGTGAACACTGCAACGTGGATCAACGCGGTCATACCAACCAATACCGAGGCGAGTGTCCAGCGGACTGCCGTCGTTGCGCTAACCGTCTCGCTCGGGCTCAGTTCTATCGGCATTGGCCTCAGCGCGTCACCTGTTGCTGCGCTTGAGACCAACTCGGACTCTGTCCGGACGACCGCCCTGCCCAGCGGTAGCGAGCCGCTGGCCGTCGCTGTTGCACCAAACGGATTCGTCTACTCAGCTGATTCTGGAACGGATGTGGTCTCGCGGATCAACCCCGATACCGGACTCGCGGACGCTCAGGTTGCGCTCTCGGCGGGGGCGTCGCCGAACGGAGTCGCGATTGGCCCTGACGGCCTAGTCTATGTTGCCAACTCCAACATTGACACCGTCAGCCGCATCGATCCAGACACGATGTCGATCATCGCGGATATCCGATTGCCGGGTGGCTCGATACCGTATGGGCTGGCAGTTGCTGATGATGGGACGGTGTTCGTCGCGAACCGCGGGACCGATTCTGTCTCGCGGATACCTGCGGATGCGGTTATCCCGGCCGGGATTACCGATCTAGCCGTCGATGCTGGGCCGATGGCGATCACGATCGGCGAAGACCGATCGGTGTACGTAGCCAATCACGACAACGACACTGTCACGGTCCTCAAAGAAGGGGTTCTTCCACGCAGCGTTCAACTCCCGGCGGGAGCAGGTCCTCGGTCGATCGAGGTGACACCGGATGGCACCGTCTACACAGCCAATCAAACAGACGGCACGGTATCGGTGATAAGTGCTGGCTCAACCACGGTCTCGCGCACGGTGCAGATTGACAAAGCAGCAGAGCCTCGCGGGGTTGGCATCGATGACAACGGGTTCGTTTACGTTGTCGGATACACCACGGACACGCTGTACCGGATCAACCGTGGAAGTGCGTCGGTCAGTGCGACGACTGGGCTGGGTCCGGATTCGGACCCGTACGGTCTGGCCCTAACGAGAGGCGGCGATATCTACGCGGCCGACTCTGGAAGTGATTCGGTGACGCGGGTTCGCGGTGTATCCGCCCCAGCGGTGATGACCCTCAAAGCCCGCAAGGGGAACAAAAAGTCGGTGCGGAGGCGGAACGCCAGGCTTACGGCAGATGTGTTTGCCGGCGGCCT
>JBLHZE010000238.1:0-3130 GCA_047631015.1 Actinomycetes bacterium | reverse complement strand
GTCGATCCACCGATGGAACCAGCGAGGTCAACCGATTGCTTCACGCAGCCGACGATCGACCCAATGCAATGTCGGAATTGCCGATTGGATCTGTGACCGGAGTCGGCTCTTTTCCGGGAACAGATGTATGGGAAGCCACGGCGATAGTTGCCGGTGAGATGCCCGACATGGCGATCTTGCCGGAACTCCCTGCCCGCGGGCCGGGCGCTGACATGATTGGCCGCACGATGTCACTCGTGACCGACATCAGTTCGGACCTGGCAGTGACGACGACGCCGACCGGTTGGAGATTCAGCGGCGGGGCACGATCGAGTGCCACAGCCGCGATGCGTCGGGCCGCATCCTGGCTGGGAGAGGACCTTGATGCGCTCGAGAGTAAATTCGCAAACTACCCGGGTCGGGTGAAGATTTCCATGACGGGGCCTTGGACGTTAGCGGCAGCAGTTGAGCTGACTAGCGGTGAACGGATTCTGCGAGATGCAGGAGCCGTGGCTGAGCTACACGACGCACTCGCTGAAGCAGCCTCCTTGTACGTCAGCTCGGTTTCGCGCCGCCTTCCTCGGGCACACGTTTTGTTGCAGTTTGACGAACCAGGGCTCCCCGCGGTGCTCGCTGGGGATATCCGGACTCAGAGTGGGTTCGCGGCCTACGCGCGCGTGAGTTCTCCCGCCGCGATCCGCGGGTTGGAAATTGCCGCTGCCGCGGCCCGGCTGGCGGCTGACATCGGTTTTCACTGTTGCGCAGCGCAGCCTCCGCTCCGGCTACTCAGGGCAGCAGGAGCGGACTTCCTCTCGGTCGACATGCTTCCGTCGGTGGCAGATTCTCGCCAGGCGCGTGAGCTAGCTGATCAGCAGATTGGTGAGCTGTTCGACGCCGGTGGGTTGCTGATCGGTGGCATCGTTGAGGCTGTTGCAACTGCTCGTGCAGCAGATGAAACCGAACCAGCCATGCGAGGTATCGAGCCGATAAGCCGAGTGGTTACTGACCTCCTGCAACGACTGGGGATTCCAATCCAGGAGGCCCAGTCACAACTTGCGATTAGCTCCAGCTGCGGCCTGCTCGGCTGTGGCAGTCTGGAGCGTGCTCGCGGGGTTCTACACCAACTCAACCTTGTTGGGCGCTCACTACGTGACGAACGGGTAGGTTCGCAGTCGTGACGGAGGCACCAGCTCAGACAGATCGGAAAAAGTGGCAAAGTCTCGTTGAGCGCATCGAGAATGCCCGCCTCGGGTACTACCAAAAAGATGCGCCCACGATCGGTGACGACGAGTACGACGCTCTCTACCGAGAGCTCGTCGAGCTCGAGGTGAATTTCCCGCTGCTCGTAACTGCTGACTCTCCAACGCAGACTGTCGGCGGTTCCCGTGACCAGATGTTTGAACCGGTCGAGCACCTGATGAGAATGCTGAGTCTGGACAATGCGTTCGGCGACGAAGAGCTGGCGCTGTGGGCGACGCGGTTAGAGAAAGACCTCGGAGCGCTGCCGGAGCTTCTGTGCGAACTCAAAGTGGACGGCCTGGCCGTAGACATCGTCTATGACAATGGGGTACTTCGAACCCTCTCAACGCGCGGCGATGGACAGGTCGGTGAGGATGTAACGGCGAACGTTCGTCACATTCCCGCGATCCCGACGAGGTTGTCGCCGTCACCGGACGGCCCGCCTGTTCCGGAGCTTCTCGAGGTTCGTGGTGAGGTGTACTTTCCGGTCGCCAAGTTCCTCGAGATCAACGACCAGATGCTGGCATTGGGACTGTCGCCGTTTGCCAATCCGCGCAACGCTGCAGCTGGACGCCTGCGCCAGCGCGTCGACAAGCGTGAGCGCGAACTAGCGGACGCGACGGCAGCATTGGAGAAGGCTGCGTCCGCGAGTGAGAAGGCGCAGCTGCGCGCCGAAAACAGAGTCGAGCGCGTTACTGCTGACTTGGACCGTGCGACAAATGCATTGGGCGCGCTGCAGCTCGTCGTCCATGGGATAGGAGCTCGAGAGGGGTTCGACCCGATGACTCAGTCGCAGGCGTATGCCGCGTTGGCGAGCTGGGGACTGCCGGTCTCTGACCGCATTCGTATCTTTTCGGACTTTTCAGATGTCC
Organism: Actinomycetes bacterium; assembly: GCA_047631015.1. Classification (GTDB taxonomy): domain Bacteria; phylum Actinomycetota; class Actinomycetes; order S36-B12; family UBA10799; genus UBA10799. Next base: position 1,040 of record JBLHZE010000238.1, on the reverse strand, counting down.
TGGGATTCGTCAACTATTACGATGCCAACCGCCAGGAAGTGAATCATGAGATTGACGGGGTGGTCGTCAAGGTCGACGATTTTGCGATCCAAGGTCGACTTGGATCGACATCGCGAGCACCGCGCTGGGCTATCGCCTACAAGTACCCACCAGAGGTCGTACGGACCCGCCTTCTTGACATCAACGTCAACGTGGGGCGGACCGGGCGGGTGACCCCTTTCGCCGTGATGGAGCCAGTCCTCGTTTCAGGTACAACCGTGTCGATGGCAACCCTTCACAATTCGCACGAGGTAGTACGTAAAGGCGTCCTCATCGGCGATATGATCTTTCTTCGCAAGGCGGGCGAGATCATCCCAGAAGTACTTGGCCCGGTCGTTGAGGATCGTGATGGGTCCGAAGTTGCCTTCGTGATGCCAACCAACTGTCCGGAATGCGGGACCGAGTTGCGACCGGCGAAAGAGGGTGATGCCGACATTCGCTGCCCAAATACTCGATCGTGTCCCGCGCAGCTGCGCGAGCGGATCTATCACGTGGGATCGCGGGGGGCCCTGGATATTGAGGGGCTGGGTTGGAAGGCGGCGAGCGCGTTGCTTGACGACGGACTCGTGCACGACGAAGGTGAGCTATTCGCGCTCACGGCCTCCGACTTGATGCGCAGCCCATTCTTTACCCGCCACGAGGACGGACAACCCGTCCTGAACGAGCTAGGGCGCAAGCTTTTGAGTCAGCTGGACTTGGCAAAGACCAAGGCCTTGTGGCGGGTGCTGGTCTCGCTATCCATCCGTCATGTTGGGCCCATAGCGGCCCAGGCATTGACCGCCACATTCGCATCGATTCCGACGATTGCCCAAGCACCGGCAGATGAGCTGGCTGATGTCGATGGTGTCGGCACGATAATTGCCCATGCGCTAACCGAATGGTTCGAGGTCGACTGGCACGCTGACATCGTCAGAAATTGGGCCGTGGCAGGGGTTCGGATGACTGAGGAGCGCGCGAATGCAGGGCCGGGACCGCTGAACGGAATGACAGCTGTAATCACA
>JBLHZE010000237.1:0-3148 GCA_047631015.1 Actinomycetes bacterium | reverse complement strand
GCTCATCGGTGATGGCACGGTTTGAGCCGTCTCGGTGGCTGCGCCTAGGGAACGCTCGGCGCGTTGCGCGACCTCCGGTGCCAGCCCTAGTTGGCCAATACCCGAGGTGAAGACCGCTGTGACGACGCTGCCAACGATTGCCACACCAAATGCGCCACCCACCAGCCGTGAGACCTGGTTGATAGATGATCCCGACCCTGCCAGCTTAACGGGCAAAGCGTCCATGATGACCGCAGTGGATGGTGAGAGACAACCGGCCCACCCGATTCCAATCAAGGCCAGGCCGACGCCCACGGTGTAGTAGCCAAAGTGGCCGATCCCTGCCAGTACGAGTAGTCCGAGGGCGACAAAAAATATGCCACCCGCCATCGTATTTCGGATCCCAAATTTGGCAGTTGTGCGCCCATTGAACATCGAGAGAAGCCCGAAGAGGCCACCCAGTGGCAGAAGCGCAATGCCCACCATTGAGCTGCTGAAGCCCAAGACAAACTGCAGGTACTCCGGCATCACGTATAGGACTGTGAAGATAACGAAGTACATAGTCCCCACCGCCAATGCACCTGCAACTACGGCTGGAATCTTGAGTGTTCTGATCTCAAACATCGGCGTATCGGTATGCAGTTCCCATCGGACGAAGGCGAAGATGAAAACAACACCAACGAAGAACGCACCAATGACGATCGGGCTGGTCCAGCCGAGGGAGGGACCCTCGATCAGTGCGAAGACGACTCCAGTAAGCCCGAGCAGCGATAGCAATGCACCCAAGTAGTCGAGCCGCTCACCGGTCAACTCCTTGGACTCAGGCAGCAATAAGATTCCCGCGATTATGGCGAAGATTGCGATTGGGATGCTGACCGTAAAGATGGCCGGCCAGCTAAATAACTCGAGTAGGATGCCACCGATCACCGGACCGAGGGCCAGCATGATGCCGCCGACAGCTGCCCAGATTCCGATCGCGAATGCTCGCCGCTCCGGTGGGAAGATGACCGCGAGTAGTGAGAAGGTCGCGGGCATCACCATCGCCACACCGAGGCCCATAACCGCTCGCGCGCTGATAAGGACACCGATGCTGGGGGCGAGGGAGGCTAACAGTGATCCGAAGGCGAAGATCGCCAGGCCAAGGAGAAGGATCAGCTTTCTTCCGTAGCGGTCACCGAGGCCGCTACACAAAAGAACCGCTCCTGCCATCACCACGTTAAAGGCATCGAGCACCCACTGCAGTTCCCCCTCGGTGGCATTAAGGGACTCACCGATGGCCGGAAGCGCTACGTTGACAATCGTAATATCCACCGACATCAGGGCTACAGAGCAGCACAGGGCGATCAGCGCACGGCTTTGCTGCCGTCGAGTGAAGGTAGCCGTACTTGCTGACATCGTGACCTCCTCACAGTCGGGGCAACCGTGCTTGCGGGTGGCGGGTCGGCTCGAGATTGACGTTACGGCAGGAACCCATCCCAGTCGAGCACAGAGAGCCTGCTGGGCAACTACAGCAGTCACCTGCCGTGCGGCCGCCAGGGTTCTTAAAACGAGTGCGCCAGATCCTGCGTAGTCAGGAAATGGGCGAGTTCAGCGAATAGCTTTAGAACTCTCACGAACAGCAGGACGGTATACCCGCTAAGGCTTAGCCTGTCCAACGAACGATTTTGATTCCAGCCATCACCCGATGTTTCCCGGATGTGGCACACTATATTCATGACAGTTATCGGTGATGCCGCGCTGGAGCGGCATCAGATCACCCCAGACACGCTGGACCTGTTGTTACAACTTGAACCGGTCGTGAGCGCAGAGTTAAATCGTCACTTGCGCCAGGCGAAACATTGGTATCCACACGAGTACGTACCGTGGAGCGAAGGTGAGGATTTTCCTGGCCCACTCAATGGCACAGAGTGGACTCCTGAGGACCTGAAATTTTCAGAGGCTGCGCGAACTAGCCTCATCATCAACTTGCTCACCGAGGACAACCTCCCGAGTTACCACCACGCCATCGCCGATGTTTTTGGCTTCGACGGCGCCTGGGGTCAATGGATAGGTCGCTGGACTGCTGAAGAGGGTCGCCACGGCACCGCCATTCGTGACTATCTTGTCGTCACCCGAGCTGTAGAACCGAAGGCCTTAGAAGACGCCCGGATGACCCACATGATAGCTGGATTCCAGCCGACTCATCCCGGGGTACTCACCACCTTGTCGTACGTATCGTTCCAAGAATTGGCAACTCGTGTGAGTCACCGGAATACGGGAGCGGCTACCGGAGACGTGGTAGCGGAGCGACTTCTGCAAAGGATCGCCTTAGACGAAAACCTGCATATGGTCTTTTACCGCAACGTACTTGAAGCGGCGTTCGAGATCGCACCTGACGCCACGATGGACGCAGTGTGGAAGAGCGTGAGAGATTTTGCTATGCCTGGGCACGGCATTGATGGTTTCACGCGCAAGGCGGTTCAGATTGCCGTCTCGGGGATCTATGACCTCAAACAGCACCGCGATGAAGTTCTGATGCCGATATTACGTAAATGGTCCGTCTTTGACAGAAATGATTTCGGTCCAGAGGGAGAAAAAGCTCGCGAAGAACTCGCGGGATATCTTGCCAACCTCGATCTGCAAGTGGATCGCTTTGAAAATCGCCGGGAATCGCTCCGAGCTCGTCTTTTTGGACCGGTCGAGTGATGCGCTTAGCCCTATAGGGCTATCGGCCGACTGGTTTAGGGCCTACTCCGTCGAATACTTCTCGCGCCTGCGGCAGATCAAGAGCACGTATGACCCTGGAAACGTGCGTAACTTCGAACGACGCCGCGCCCTCGCTCGATGCAGATAACCCGCGTGATCTGCAGGAGCCGCAGGCTCATTGCTGGCTATCGTTAGCCGCTCATTCTGTGGCTGCGCAGGCCGCACATATGTCTTGCCGGAGGTCGTGTGGGCACGGCCGCTCACTAGCTAACTCCCGTCTACCCCAGCGGATACAGAATACCGACGCCAGAGCGCCAACAAACAGGATCGCGAACGCAAACAGCGCGACATCATGATAGGCAGTTAAGTATCCCGATACCTGAGCTGGCGATGGGGTCGCAGATCCTCCTGATAACGGTACGGGGTCAAACGCGACTAGAATGAGGCTGAGCCCCGCGATACCGAGCGAGATCCCAAACTGGCC
>JBLHZE010000236.1:0-3174 GCA_047631015.1 Actinomycetes bacterium | reverse complement strand
CCGGCACAATATTCAGGCTCTCGAGAACGCGTTCCAGCGCGACAACGAGGTCGAGAGAATCCACGGCACCGGCTGAGGGAACCACGATTGTTCCTGGACTCGCGATCGACGCGCAGGTACAGAGCTCACCCGCCTCCGATGGACTGACGAAGAACCGCTCGGTCTCGGCTGGGACCGCGAGCGCCTGCCCGCGTGATAGTCGGATCAGCCAACTTTCGAGCAGTGAGCCACTAGAGAATGCGACATTGGCGAAGCGCGTTGTTGTTGTTTGCGGGTAGGTCCCAATCACCGCCATTTCCATGGCCCGCTTGCTTGCGCCCATCATGGAGGAGGGGCTAGCCGCCTTGTCGGTGGAAACCACGAATGGGGAGCACTCTGGGTTTCCAACGAGTGCCTGCTCCACCACTCGCATCGTGCCGTTGATATTGACGTTGAGCATGTGCAAAGCGGACGCTACGTCGCGTTCGGAGCGGACATGTTTGGCGGCTGCGAACGCAAGGGCTACATCGAAGGGTCCGGCCTCGTCCACAACACGATTCAGAATCGGTTGAGTTACATCTACGAGCCGCGGCTCGAATGCGCAGGTTTCCGGGATGGCCCCCTCGCCGCGCAAGTCTCTTACCAGCTCGGCCAGGGCATTCTCGTTACTATCTAAGACCGCAATTTTGGACGGGCCGTAGGACAACAACTTCCTGATCGTTTGACCGGCGATGAAGCCTGCACCGCCCGAAACAAGAATCGACGCACCTGAAAACCTCTGGCCGAGCTCCTCGGACAACCCTTCGATTGCTGGTCCAAAGACGGAAACGCGACGGCGGGTTATCGCTCGAGACAACGAAACCACGTCAATTGTCGTTACGGACAAGATGTTCTCCTCAGCGCCAGACGAATCAGTTCGTAGCCAGTGAACGAATGATGGTTCCACCAATACTAATTGAGTCAAGCTGCGCGGATATACCGGATGCTTGCCGAAGCTGAGTGGGGTCGCCTACGACAGTATTCGGAGGGAACTGCAAGAGATTGTTGACTCCGATATCTGCATTCAACCCCCGCAGAGACTCCTCTACGATCTGCCGCATTGAGATACCTACGCCTGAGCACACGTTGAATAGGCCCGGCACCTGCTCCTTGGCTGCCCAGCTGATGGCAGACGTGAGGAACTCTAGATCAATCCAGTCCCGGGTCGTCTCGGCGCTGAGGATCTTTACGTCTTCGTTGGCCTCGATCCCCATTCGGACTCTCTCAGCAATGTCCGCTAAAGGACTGCCGGGTTGCGGAGGCGAATGAGAAATGTTGAAGATCCGAAAGGCGACTGAGTTGCAATCGCGCTGGATCGCCTGAGTCCCAGCCAACTTCGTCCGACCATATTCTGAGGTCGGATCTGTTGAAGCAGTCTCGGCGATCCTTTTCGCATCGCTCGGGAATCCGTACTCAGAGGCCGACCCAAGGTGAATGACAAACACACCCGTTCGCGCAGCGAATCTAGCGAGGATCTCCGGAAGTTCGCGGTTGAACCGTCGCAGATTCTCCTGGCCTCCGCTGCGCGCTCCACCGGCGTTGATAATCACGCTACTTTCTGCGGCCTCTTCGTGGAGAATCGCCCCGTTAGAGGCGAGCACTGACCGCGCACTGCACGGTTTTGTTGGCATGACTTGTTCGATACCTGATCCGATCCAGCCCGAGGCGCCGACGAGGAGTGGCGCTCCCGAGCTCACAGGCCACCATTTGCGACTAGTTCGTTGGCTGCGGCTAGGTCTTCAACTCGGCCAAGATCCATCCAAAGCTCATCTACAATGTGGCACCGTACATCTAACCCGTCCGCGGTCAGGCGCATTAAGAAATCCGGCATGTCTACATGGCCGGCAGGGAGCGTGCGCAGCGCCCTGCCAGTGAAGACATTGATACCGGTGCTCAAAGTGAAGTTGCTAGTCGGTTTCTCTCGAATCGCAGCCAGCCGTCCGTTTGTGTCTGTTTCCACTACTCCGTAGTCGATCCGCACTTCTCGCTCGACACAAACCATCGCGGCGTCGGCTCCTGATTCCTCGAACCAGTCAAGAAAATCCCCAAGGTCCAGCGAGGTTAGGGTGTCGCCGTTGACGACGATTAATGAGTCGTCGTCAGCGATGTCGACCGGAATGAGTTGTAGTGCCCCTGCCGTCCCCAGCGGTTCGTCTTCGCGTGTGTAGGTGACGTTGAGACCGACGGCTGAGCCGTCCCCGATCACGGCCTCGACTAGATGTCCCAGGTAGCCGAGGCTGACGGTCGCATTGTCTAAACCGGCCGCCGTGAGCGATCGCAGCACACGCTCGATAATGGACTCTGACCCCAAAGGTAGAAGCGGTTTGGGGAGAACAAACGTGTGGGGGCGCAGACGCGTTCCCAGGCCGCCCGCCAAGATGAAGGCGTGTCGCAAGGGAACTCCGATCCTATGGTGTAGATACCCGGGGAGTATGTCATGGAGTGGCCGTGCCAAGAAGGTGAATCGCCTCGGGCTTGCGTGCGCATGGTTATGCGATTACGGCCTGTGGGTGGCAATCGCCGCGTTAAGGGTTCTGCCGGTCCCCTACTGCGGCTGGCAGGATATTCGCAGGTATCCATGGCTGACCCATGGATACCTGCACGCGCTACGAGTTCTCTTTCCCAACGTCGACGCCATCTACGAGCCAATCCCAAACCTCGGTCGAATAGCTGTCCCAGGTAGGAAGGTCCCGGGAACTGGCCGCAGACTGTAGAGCGGCAAGATGATCGTCATCAGCAAGTAGCTGCCGCATTCCGTCCGTAATATCCTTGAGGCCATAGACATTGACGAACTCGGCGCCTCTGCGTTCCCCGATTTCACGCATTGAAGCTTGATCACTGAGCAAGATGGGAGTGCCAATTTCTGACCTTTCGGAACAAACCGCAGGATGAACGAACCCAAGCGGTCTCTAGGAACGTCCAAATCTACAGTTCCCACCGTCGTGGCCACCGATTTGGCGGAGGTCCAATTCCGAGAGTTCACGAACTCCGAGGCCTCCGAATCGCCCTTCTCGTAGCCAAATACCCCACCTGAACAGCCTGTAAGCCACGCTCCAAAATGGCTTTGACCAGCTCTTGAACCAGCCCGTCCGACACGTTCGGGCGTATCGGGCAGAAAGCGTCCACAACCAGCGGGTCTCTTGGGGTCCGCTTGCG
>JBLHZE010000235.1:0-3250 GCA_047631015.1 Actinomycetes bacterium | reverse complement strand
ACATCTGTTCCCGGAAAAGAGCCGACTCCGGTCACAGATCCAATCGGCAATTCCGACATTGCATTGGGTCGATCGTCGGCTGCGTGAAGCAATCGGTTGACCTCGCTGGTTCCATCGGTGGATCGACAACACGCAAGGTTAGTGCGCAGGTAGGCTCCTGCATCGTGTCAGCAACAGGCCCCTCAGCAAGCCGGGGCCCAAGAAAACTAGCGGGGACTCGCGCGCGACAGGGAGCCGGTACTGCTGATAGTCCCTGACCCAACAACGCGTTGACCGTCATAGATGACCAGCGACTGTCCGGGCGCGACCCCTCGAATCGGTTCGGCAAGCTCCACCGTCATGGCGGCGTCGTCGCCGTCACCCTCAATCGCTGTCAGCACCGCTTGAACCGGGTCGCCGTGTGCCCGCACCTGCGCGAAGTAGCTGTTTGCAACGGTTCCCGCGCGTCCGGTCCAACGGACGTTCGTCGCTGAGATGGAGTCGACGTTGAGCAGGGTTGGCGGCCCGAGCGTCACCGTGCGGCTTTGCGGGTCAACGCCGACGACGTAGCGGGGTTTACCATCCCTGGGAGCAACCTTCACACCGAGACCTCGGCGCTGGCCGATCGTGTAGGCGTAGGCACCCTCGTGCTGACCGAGTGTCTCCCCTGTCTCGGCATCAACAATATCGCCAGGGGCTGAGCCGATCCGATTCTGTAACCATCCAGCCGTATCCCCGTCCGGGATAAAGCAGATGTCGTAGCTATCGGGTTTGTTCGCAACGAGCAATCCCCGCTCCTGCGCCTCCTGACGAACCTGGGACTTCAGTGAATCGCCCAGCGGGAACATCGAATGGGCAAGCTGACCCTCGGTCAGAACCCCAAGAACATAGGACTGATCCTTGTCCGGATCAACAGCACGGAACATCTGGCGCTCCCCGGTTGCCTCCTCGACGACCTGCGCATAGTGACCGGTGCATACCGCGTCGAACCCGAGCGCAATCGCGCGATCGAGCACCGCGGCAAACTTGATCTTCTCGTTACATCGCATACAAGGGTTCGGGGTACGGCCAGCCTGGTACTCCGCCACGAAGTCGTCGAGGACCTCCTCGGAAAACTCATCTGCCATATCCCAGACATAAAAAGGGATCCCGAGAATATCTGCGCTGCGGCGAGCATCACGCGCATCAGAGAGCGTGCAGCACCCCCGCCCTTCATCCCGACCCGTCTGCGGGTTCTTTGACAGCGCTAGGTGAACTCCCACGACATCGTGGCCGGCATCAACTGCCCGAGCCGCAGCAACCGCGGAGTCCACGCCACCTGACATCGCAGCAATAACGCGCATCGGTGCCGTCACGGGCGTACCCGCACTTTCGATCTGGGTAATGTTGCGCGACTCGTTGCCTGGCGGGATCGAGCCACGGCAGCCGGGAGTGCAGACGCCAGCGCGTCGATGTCGGCTGAGCTGGAATCCCAACCAAGGCTAAATCGCAACGAACTCGTCGCCCGGTCGTTACTCAGACCCATCGCTGCCAAAACGTGACTTGGACGCGGAACCCCAGACGTACACGCACTACCCGCCGAACACGCCACGTTCGCGGCGTCGAGCAGCATAAGTAACGAGTCTGCTTTGCACCCCGGAAACGACGCCGAAGTGATGGTGGGTAAGCGTTGCGCGTCGGAAATGTTGATCACTACGTCGGGTACAGCCGTCAGCAGCGCAGCAGTCAGCTCGCGCGTGAGGCCGGAAAGTCTCGCGACATCAGCAGCTTGATCACGAACGGCCTCATCGAGGGCGGCTGCCATCGCCGCAATCAATGCCGTGGCAACGGTGCCAGATCGAATGTCGATTTCCTGCCCACCGCCATGGGTTAACGGCTGGGGCGTGACTCCGTTGAGAACGAGTGCACCAATTCCAACCGGCGCACCGAACTTGTGACCGGAGATCGCTATCGCACTCGGACCACGCAGCCACGAACCCGGGCCGGGCAGCCATGCCGCACTCTGGACCGCATCGCAGTGCAAAGCCACGCCATACTCCGCACAGAGCTCCGCGACGGTATCGATCGGGCTAATCACACCTGTTTCGTTATTTGCCCACATTGCGGCAACCAACGCCACGTCCTTGGCGTTTACGGCCAGATAGTCTGAGAGCCAACCGAGATCCAGCAGGCCCTGGCTGTCGACCGGAATCCAGGCCACCGATGCACCCTGGTTGTCCACAAGCCATGTGACAGCATCGAGTACAGCATGGTGTTCGGTCGGCGAGACAACCAACGTCGATGTGCCCGGATTCTCAGCTATCGCGCGCCAATAGAGACCCTTGATCGCGATGTTGTCTGCTTCGGTTCCGCCGGAGGTGAACACGACGTCGTTGGGGCGAACGCCAAGATTGGCCGCAATTGCTTCGCGAGCTTCTTCCACCACACGGCGGCTGGCTCTCCCGGCATTGTGCAAGCTGGAGGGGTTACCAACCTGCTCCGCGTTCTGCGCCCATGCGGCCAGCGCCGCTGGACGAATCGGCGTGGTAGCCGCGTGATCCAGATATGCATCGGCACTCATGGGCTGCGAGGGATTCACTCTACTAGCGTAAGCGAGCCCGCCAAACATGTGAAGCGGTGCGGGGTGTCGATTGCCCGACACCTCACACCGCTTCATATCCATGGCGGATCATTTTGCGACTGTGTGCACTATCCCTTGCGCTTACCGATCTCCTGGGTGAGCTGCGGAACGACGGCGAACAGATCGCCAACAACCCCGTAGTCGGCCAGTTCGAAGATCGGCGCCTCGGAGTCCTTGTTGACCACGACAATTGTCTTTGAGGTCTGCATACCGGCTCGGTGCTGGATAGCGCCAGAGATTCCATTGGCGATGTAGAGCTGCGGCGAGACCGTCTTTCCGGTCTGACCTACCTGGTACTGGTGCGGGTACCAACCTGCGTCAGTTGCAGCGCGGGAAGCGCCCACAGCGGCACCGAGGGTGTCTGCGAGCGCCTCGATAACACCAAAGCCCTCTGCTCCACCTACGCCGCGGCCACCAGAAACAACAACAGCAGCTTCGGCCAGTTCCGGACGTGCACCCTGCACCTCTTCGACCTTGTCCTTGATCGTGGCTTTGGTTGCGGAGTCAGATAGCGTGACGCTGACATCGACTCGCGTTCCAGCAGCGGCAGCAGGTTCTGCTGGGCTGCTGTTGGGGCGAACCGTGATGATGGGGGTACCAGTGCGGACCTTCGCCTCAACGATAACGGCGCCACCGAAGACTGACTGGGTG
>JBLHZE010000234.1:0-3263 GCA_047631015.1 Actinomycetes bacterium | reverse complement strand
GTGAGAGCGTGGAGATCGTCGTGAGTGATTCCTTGTGATCAGAGATAATGAGTTGTTGGGTCAGGCGGTGAGGATGGTGGAAGCAGCGGTGCCGACGCCAACGCCAACGCCAACGCCAACGCCAACAGTGACAGTGACGACGAACGAACGGACGTGTCGATACTGCGATAAATCCGCACCCGCGCCGTACGAGAGCAGGCACTGCGGGCGCGGCAAGGAGAATCGAGAGAGTTCCTGCATGATGGTTACTTCTCAGATACAACCGGATAACCGTACATTTCGCAGCAGTCAATCGGGACGATTGGCACAGCACGAGTATCCGCTGTACTACGTCTCCGATTTCTTGACGGGCAAGCCAAACCCCACCACGTCAAGGGACTCAAACGACAATCAGCCGTCTGCTCGGAATCAGCGGTTGTTCTCACGCTTCTTCGGCGGCGCCTTGAACGGTGCTTCGATGAGCATTTCGAACCGCGCATCGTCGGGCTGGTTCGGCTCATTCATCTTCTGCAAGTACTTCTTGAGGGCGGCACGACCCGTAATGACATGATCACCCTTAGCTCCGACCGAGCGAGCAAGCGCATCCTTGGCCAAGCCGACTCGTTCCTTACGCGTGGCTCGTTCGGCCTCGCTAAAGATGCGTGGCTGCTTGTTGACCTTCGCAGCGGCTGCTGCGCGCCGCTTCGCTTCGGATTCTTGCAGTGGGGTCAGCTTCTGATTCGACATGAAGGTAAGACAGTACAAGCGCCACAGTTCAACTTGTCAAAAAGGTGCTTCGTCGACAGCACCCCCACTCAGCACTTTGGCAACAAGAAAAACTGAACAACGGTTATTATTTTACCCTCGCTCGCGAGCCCGACACCGTGTGAAGCCGTCGGTCGACCCGCAAGCACTCAGGTCAAGTTGTCGATCCCGAGGTCGCTGCGCTCTGCAGGGGTGAAGGCCAGGCCGTCAACCGAAACAGCTTCGGGAAGCAAGTTCCCGTCGGTTCACACCACAAGGACATCGTCGCCACTCGACCAGATGAGGCATTGGGTCCGAAATATGAGTCGCTTGCAGTGACGCTGGTGGGGGTCACCGTCGAGGACTTCGGATTCAAACGAATACATCGGGAAGCCGTCGGCCGAACCATCGTGGCGGAATCGCCTCGGCACCCCCCGAGACCATGACCAAAACCCCTGGCCCTGCAAGCAGTTCCAGAAGGCTCTGAGGCTGGTCTCGGGACCAATCATTACATCACCCCGGAAGCGTCTGAACTCGGTCAGTGCGAGGGAGCGTCCGCATACCGCAGATAGGGCGTGACTTCGACGACGTTCTGGAACTTCTCCTTGGCGTCCTCGGTCGACACGCCAGGCGACACGATGACGCGGTCGCCAGGGCGCCAGTCAGCCGGCGTTGCAATGGTGTCGCGGTCCGTGGCTTGAAGAGCGTCGATCACTCGCACGATCTCGTCGAAGTTGCGGCCAACCGACTTCGGGTACGTCAGCGACAGGCGCAGCTTGTTGTCTGGATCGACGATGAAAACCGACCGGACCGTCGACGTATCACCCGCACCCGGGTGGATCATGTCATAAAGCTCAGCGACCTCGCGGTCGGGGTCGGCCACGATTGGAAAGTTGAGCGGGGTGCCATTGACGTCGCCAATGTCTGGGGCCCAAGCCTGATGATCCTCGATCGGGTCGACTGAAAGCGCCATCGCCTTGGTATTACGCTTCGCAAAGTCGCTCTGCAGTGCCGCCGTGCGGCCCAGTTCGGTGGTGCACACCGGGGTGAAATCGGCAGGGTGGCTGAAGAAGACGGCCCACGATCCCTTCTTCCAGTCGTGGAACGACATCACACCTTCGGTGGTGTCAGCAGTGAAGTCGGGGGCGATGTCGCCAAGATGCAGGCTCATGGAGGGGTTTCCTTTCGTGGAGGCCGCCAATGCGGAGGCCCCAAATGTACGGACTTTAGGGGTAACCACCGCAGGCTCAGGAGTATTCCCGCTGCAGCACAATCGCGATGGTGACATCTCTCGACGAGCTACGCCATGGTCGGAGCCTCGATCATGACGCCTTCTGCACCGCAGACTTGGCTGGGCCCCGCATGCCGCCATCTCGATCGATCACCCCTGCCAAAGACAAGTGGTTTTCTTCAGTCCAGGTATGTCAATGCGCCTGGTCAAACCCTGCGGTGAGAACCACGGCGAGATGCTCGGCGTCGCAGCTGTCGAACGCTGACTCGCGCGTTACCTCATCGACTCCTTCGGCGAATCGAGGTCCACCTCCAACAAGGTCGATCTCTACCTTCCAGTTCGACAGATCGGCGGCGCCAACGCCGTCGATCTCGTTAAAACATGTCCGCTCGGCGGCAATGTTGACGAGGCCGTCAACTCGGCCGAGCTGGGCTGACCGGCCGAGCAAGACTATTCCAGTGGTTGATCCGGTTGCGGCGGGTCGGCAGGCAACTGCCTTTCCAATGGTTGGGTTTCCTCCGTGGATGATCGTGATCATCCCAACCCTTGGTTGTGTCGCATCTCCGTGCCCGATTCCGTGGTGGCGTCGGGCCGCTGCCGCAGACGAGCTCTACAGCTCCGTTGACCAGTCTTTTGTTTCGAGGATTTCCTTGACTCGCTTCAAGAATCCGGCAGCGTAGGCGCCGTCAAACGCTCGGTGATCCCAACTCATAGCGAGATTTCCCACTGGATGAATCGCGATGGCCTCGTCGCCATGCCGATCGGTCACCACCACCGGTTTACGGACAACGGCATCGGTCGAAATGATGCCAACCTGCGGCTGGTTGATGATTGGCATCGTCAATACGGAGCCAGCGGACCCATTGTTCGACAGCGTGAACGTGCCACCGGAAATCTCATCGGGGCTCAGCGCCCCGCGGCGCGCCCGATCGGCCAGATGGTGCACTTCGCGAGCAATCGCCGCCAGCCGTTTGGTTTCGGCATCGCGCACTACCGGGGCCAGCAGACCCTCATAGTCAAGGTCGATTGCGATCCCCAGGTCGATGTACTTGTGGACGACGAGTTCGCCATCGCCGACGCTTGCGTTGAGATGCGGAAACTGTCCAAGAGCGTCGATCACAGCACGCGCAATGAACGGCAGGTACGTCAAACTGAAACCGTATTCGGTGTTCCACTTGTCCGTCACCGAGGAGCGGACAAGGTTCACGTTTGAGTAGTCAACTTCCACCATGCTGAAGGCATGCGGGCTTGTGGCCCGACTCATGATCATGTGGTCACCGGTGCGCTGACGGATCGTGGACAGCGGCAA
>JBLHZE010000233.1:0-3312 GCA_047631015.1 Actinomycetes bacterium | reverse complement strand
GCGAACCGCACCTGCTGCGACCAAATCCGCAATAGAGACCTCGCCACCGGCGGGGAACAACTTCGCGAGCTTGGCAACGCTGACGACCTGAAACGCGACCTTGTTGTTGTTCGTGAAGCCCTTCAGCTTGGGCAGACGCATATGTAGCGGCATCTGGCCACCTTCAAAACCGGCTGGAACCTGGTAACGAGCTTTCGTTCCCTTAGTTCCGCGGCCTGCGGTCTTACCTCGAACACCTGCCTCACCTCGTCCAATTCGGGACTTAGCAGTCTTGGCACCAGCCGCTGGGCGTAAGTGATGAACTTTGAGCGCCATGGTTACTTGACCTCTTCTACTGATACCAGGTGGGCAACAGTTCGTAGCATGCCACGAACTTCCACTCGATCCTCGCGTACAGCGCTATCGCCGATTCGCTTGAGCCCTAGAGTATGCAACGTCGCACGCTGATTGGCGGTTCCGCCAATTCCCGAGCGAGTCTGCGTCACTTTGATCTCGGTCATGATTTGCCACTCATTCCAGCAGCTTGAGCGCGCAACAGCGCGGCAGGAGCTACGTCTTCTAGCGGCAGGCCACGGCGGGCGGCAACCTCTTCAGGTCGCTCTAGACCCTGGAGAGCAGCGACGGTCGCGTGCACAATGTTGATGGCGTTATCTGATCCGAGTGATTTGCTCAGGACGTCGTGCACTCCGGCGCATTCCAGGACAGCGCGCACGGGTCCACCGGCGATAACACCGGTACCAGGCGATGCTGGGCGCAACAGTACGACGCCGGCGGCCTTCTCACCTGTGACAGGGTGCGGAATCGTTCCCTGAATCCTCGGGACCTTGAAGAAGCTCTTCTTGGCCTCTTCGACGCCCTTGGCGATTGCCGCTGGGACCTCTTTGGCCTTGCCGTATCCCACTCCGACCTGACCGTCGCCATCGCCCACCACGACGAGCGCGGTAAAGCTAAAGCGGCGGCCACCTTTGACCACCTTGGATACGCGGTTAATAGTCACCACGCGCTCAAGGTAGTTGCTCTTCTCAGCGCCGCCTCGACCTGAGTCGCGACGCGATTGGCGCTGTGCAGCCATGTTGCCTTCTTCCGTTGTTGGTCTGTAGTAATTTCGCGAGTAGTTGGAGAGCCAGTAGTTAGAAAGTCAGTCCGGATTCGCGGGCTGAGTCGGCCAGTGCCGCGACGCGTCCGTGGTAACGGTACCCGCCACGGTCGAAGACGACGAGGTCGATACCAGCACCCTTCGCGCGCTGCGCAACGAGTTCGCCGACCTTCTTGGCTGCGGCGGTCTTGTCGCCATCGAATCCACGCAATCCGTCTTCCATCGTGGAGGCCGAGGCGAGGGTTCTGCCAGCAGTATCGTCGATGACCTGCGCAGTGAGGTGACGGGCTGAGCGGAACACAACCAAACGTGGTCGCGCACTGCTACCCGATACATGCTTGCGGACACGAGCGTGGCGCCGAATACGACCGGTGGACCGGCGCGTGCCGGAGCCAATCTTTGCGCTGATTCCCATAACTACTTACCAGCCTTTCCGGCCTTGCGGCGAATAACCTCGCCCGAGTACCGCACGCCCTTGCCCTTGTAGGGATCAGGTTTGCGGAGTTTGCGGATATTGGCGGCTACTTCACCGACTTTTTGCTTGTCGATGCCCTCAACAGCGAACTTTGTTGGGGTCTCGACAACGAATTTGATGCCCTCAGGAGCATCGACCTGGATGGGGTGGCTGTATCCGAGCTGCAGCTCGAGGCCACCACCATTGGCGGCGACACGGTAACCGGTACCGGACACCTCCAGCGTCTTCTTGTATCCCTCGGTGACACCGACAACCATGTTGTTCACCAGCGTGCGCGACAGACCGTGGAGCGCCTTGCTCATCCGCTCATCGTCGGGACGGGTGACGACGAAGCTGCCATCCTCGTCCTTAGCGATGGCGATTGGCTCAGCAATAGTGTGGACCAGGGTGCCCTTAGGCCCGATGACCGTCACATCCTGACCATTGATTTCGAGTTTGACGCCGGTCGGGATAGCGATTGGCATTCTTCCAATACGCGACATACCGCACCCCTACCAAACGTAGGCGAGGACTTCCCCACCTACGCCTTTCTTGTATGCCTGTCGATCAGTGAGCAGACCGGACGAGGTCGAGATGATGGCTATACCGAGTCCGCCAAGAACCTTGGGCATGCCCGTACTCTTTGCATAAACCCGCAGCCCAGGCTTGCTCACGCGACGCAGACCGGCGATGGACCGCTCACGGTTGGGCCCGTACTTCAGGTCAATGATGAGCGTCTGGCCCACCGGTGCCTCTTCGACGTGAACACCGCCGCAGTAGCCCTGCTGCACGAGGATCTTGGCAACGCCCTCTTTGAGTTTGGAGTACGGCATCGACACCGAATCGTGGTGGGCAGAACTGCCGTTACGAACACGCGTCAGCATGTCCGCAATTGGGTCTGTCATTGTCATGGCCGTCTGGCCCTTCTCGCCGCGGTTTCCGTCTGACTGGACCTACGGCGTGTTGTTGTTTCGTGTGTATTTTTCTCGTTACTAAATTCTTCGTAAAGTTGTGAGTGGCTTACTGCTCGCTACCAAGAGCTCTTGGTCACGCCGGGCAGTTCCCCCGCATGCGCCATCTCGCGCAGGCAGATCCGGCACAGGCCGAACTTGCGGTACACCGAGTGTGGGCGCCCGCAGCGGTTACAACGAGTGTAGGCGCGCACCTTGAACTTCGGCTTACGCCGTTGCTTCATTAAGAGAGCAGTTTTTGCCATCTGGTCAAATCTCCTTGGTGCCTAAGCGGCCTTGAATGGGAAGCCCAGCGCTGTAAGCAGCGCGCGGCCAGAGTCGTTGTCGATGGCCGTGGTGACGACCGTGATGTCCATTCCGCGAACGCGATCGATCTTGTCCTGATCGATCTCGGCGAAAGTTGCTTGTTCGGTAAGTCCGAAGGTGTAGTTACCATTTCCGTCGAACTGCTTGGGCGAGAGTCCACGAAAGTCGCGGATACGTGGCAATGATACCGACAGCAGTCGGTCAAGGAACTCCCACATCCGGTCACCACGCAATGTGGTGTGTGCACCGATGGGCTGACCTTCGCGCAATTTGAACTGAGCGATGGACTTACGCGCCTTGGTGACGGTTGGCTTTTGGCCCGTAATGATGGCGAGGTCCTTTACGGCACCGTCAATTAGCTTGGAGTCACGAGCTGCGTCGCCGACCCCCATGTTGACGACAATCTTGACCAGCCCAGGCACCTGCATGACGTTGGCCAGGTGGAGTTCGTCTTGGAGTTGTGCCCGGATCTCGTCGCTGTAGCG
>JBLHZE010000232.1:0-3425 GCA_047631015.1 Actinomycetes bacterium | reverse complement strand
TAGGTCACGTAGGTCAGCCGCCAAGGTGTCGCCACGCTCGCGGTGCCGCGCGGCTTCTGCAACGAGCTCTGGAAGTTGCTCCTCTTGACGAAGAGCCGGCTGGATGGACTGCAGCTCTATTTGGACTTGCAGGTTCTGGGCCGTCGGGTCTGTAAGAGGGGTCGAAAAGCGAGCCTCGAACTCGTCGCCCGCCGCTTGGAAGGATTCCGTGAGTCCTAGCTCGGTAGCCCGGGCTTGTACAAGAGAATCGTAGGTGGGGGAGATGCGATAGGTGGCGTCAAGATCGCTCAGCACGTCACGTTTACGTTGTTCACTCTGGCGCCCTGCTCGGAGCATCTCCATGCGCGCTTCCAGTTGATGCTTTCGATCCAAGCGCTTCAGGACTTCCTCACCAGTCCGAAGCGCCTCGCGTGTGTGTTGGTACTGCTCGTCGCTGGATCTCGCGTCTTGTTGAGCGATGTGCGCCTCAGTCCTCAGATGGCTAGTCATTCCGGCGACGAGGACGGGCAGAGCCTCGGGGCCAGAGGCTCGCAGGACATCAGACTGCTCAGGTGTTGCCTCGACAGTGGTCAGGAACGCCGTCAGTGCATGCCCCACTCGCTCTTGCGCTTTGGTGCGCTCATTGTGCGACGTACGTCGCCTCGCATCAAGCTCCCCAGCAATCCGGTCGTACAGCTCAGTTCCGAAGATTTTTTGGAGCAGGTCTCGCCGACTCTCAGGTTTTGCGCGAAGGAAGTTAGCGAACTCACCTTGCGGGAGCAGGATTGTTTGCACGAACTGGGCACGGTTCAACCCAACGATGCGCTGAATCTCGGCATCAGCCTCACCATGTTTGGTGCTAATGGGGGCATTAGTCGGCCGGGCGTCCGGGCCTGAGAGCCGCCAAAGCTTCACGCTCGCGTTCTGTCTGGTTGTACCGTGACCGGACCTCTTGGGGCGGTCGTAGCTTGGAGTTCGCTGAACGCGGAATACGCCGCCGGTCGTTTCGAAGACCAGGGCAACCTCAGACACATCGGTCGGCAGCGCGAACGACGAGCGCATTCGCTCGGTGCTCCCGTGAGGGGCACCCACATCGCCGAAGAGTGCGAAGACGATGCTGTCCAGCACTGTTGACTTGCCAGCACCAGTCGGACCCTCTAGCAGAAAGAGACCTGACTGGCCCACCTGCGCAAGGTCGACGGTCGTTGTCCCGACAAACGGCCCGACATTGGTCATGGTCAGCGCATGAAAAAACATTAGGCGTCACCGCCGGAACGGGCGGCCTCGTATGCAGCCCGGAGCACCGCGAGATCGCGATCTGTAGTTTCTGCGGCAGTAACGTCAGCGACAAACCTGCGCGATATCTCGACTGGATCCGTGAGATCAACGACCGTTTGAGAAGCGCCAAACGATTGAGTGCCCCCGACCGGTTCATGAACAACTGATAGGACGTATGGGTACGCGTCCCGGATTCGTTGATTAAGCTCCGTCGGGCGGGCCTGGTCCGTCACCGTGATCCGCAGCCAGTCGCCGGCATGGGAGGCAATGTTCTCTCCACGAAGAATCTCGTTTAACTCGCCGCGAAGCTCTGACATTTCTCGGGGTTGAGTCAGAGGAACGAAAACACGAGAGCTTGATCCGTTGGAATCAATGTCGACCAGCAGCAGTCCTTTGCGCTGGCGCGCTTCCGAGAAGGAATATCGCAATGGCGATCCGCTGTAGGCAATAGAGGATTCCGCAGCTACCGACGGACGCGAGCCAACGGTTTGGGGTCCGTGAAGATGACCCAGTGCGGTGTAGGCAAATCCCTCGAACAGGTCGGAACGCACATTGTCGATGCCGCCTACGCTTATATCGCGTTCACTCTCACTCGCCATCCCCCCAGTGACGAATGCATGCGCAATGACGACGGCATCACTTTCAGTGCGATTGCGATCCCGTAGGTCCGCTTTCACCAAGTCGATCGCGGCAGCCATGACAGCCTGGTGTGACCGCTGGAGAGGTTCACTGTCCTCGCGAGAGCGAAGTGCGTAGCGAGCGTGATCAGGATCGAGATAGGGAAGCGGATAGAAGATCATGGTCTGGAGCCCGTCATGTGTCTGGACTTCCACGCCCTGACCGACACTACCTAGCTCAGTTACGATGTGGATTCCCGATCGTAGAAGCTTGGATCCATGACCGAGCCGAATGGCAGAATCGTGGTTACCGGCCGTAACAACGACGGTCGCGTGCTCGGCAATCCGCGCGATGGAATCGTTGAACAGGGTGACCGATTCCACCGGCGGGACAGCCCGGTCAAAAATATCCCCGGCAATTATGACGCAGTCAACCGATTCTGTGATGACGGTCTTCTCGATCTCGGACACAACCTGAGTCTGTGCCTCACGCAAATCCACACCGTGCAACGTCCGGCCGAGGTGCCAGTCACTGGTGTGAAGAATGCGCATATACAAAAACTAGATGTCCCATCTGACATTTCTGAATTCCCGCGCCGTAATGTAGTCGTATGAACCATCCAATTGCTGACGCAATCGATGTCCGGTTAGCCGAATCACTCCACCGGATCGAGTCGAATATCGACTACCGCCCGGTCAAAATTGCCACGTGGGGATTTGCAACTGCCTCCGTCGTGGGTGCTGTCGCCGCTGGATTTGGTGCTGTGGCCGCAGTCGCGGGGGCCTATGTCGCCGTGAAGGCGGCAATCCGGACTAGCCATGAAGGCACCGCCGGACGCCATGTCATCGAGTTCGACGACGGATCCCCCTCGCACGCGGCCGCCGCCGTGAAGCCGCTTGAGCCCGACGATTTGGCTACAGAGCCCCAAGCTACCTAGCGGGCTCAGGGGTCCAGGTGGATACGTGCAGCTATTAGCGCTAGCGATGATCCTTGGGAAGTTTTCCACGACAGCCCGGAACGTCAACGCTGTCCATGACTGGTTAGCCTCCCCCTAGCATCGATGAGCGTCTGCGACGTGTGGCCCGGCTGGCATCCGGCCCCACGAAGCCTGGGGCATGTGACGTCCGGCGCTAGGGTGGCTGGTGGGTATTTATGAGCCTTGACGAACCCTGACACCAGCACAGTGACGATGGATCGGCTGATATCTATCAGGCTCAGAGGGCTCTCCGAGGGCTTTGACTGGGTCGCGGTCAGACGAGCCCTCCACCGTGCCAGCATTCCAGTTGGGAATTCCCCTCGCAATACGGATTCTCGGAGAGTCTCGCCGTCATTTGTTTTCTAAGCTGCCTTCAGCATCTAGATCCCGTAGGTATAGCGCAGCGTTAATCAGGCCCACATGCGAGAACGCTTGCGGAGTATTGCCGAGCATCCGATGATGAACCGTGTCGTACTCCTCGCTCATCAATCCCACATCGTTTCGGACATCGAGAAGCCGGTCGAAGAGCATCCGCGCCTTCACCAGATCTCCGATGACTGCTAGGCACTGATCG
>JBLHZE010000231.1:0-3442 GCA_047631015.1 Actinomycetes bacterium | reverse complement strand
CGGGATGAGTGAGGTAGGTGTCGGCGGCAGGTCTGCTCGTAAGGGATTGGACTCAGTGACTGGCTTAACGGCGACCGAAGTCCAGGAGCGGATCACGGCAGGGCAGACGAACAACGTCCAAATCCGCAACTCCCGCAGTCTGGGAAGCATCATTCGTGATAACACCATCACTTCGTTCAATATCGTTATCGGAAGCCTGTGGGTATTGATGTTCGCAGCGCGCGCGCCAATCCAAGATTCACTATTCGGATTCGTGATCGTGTTCAACTCAGCGATCGGCATTACCCAGGAGTACCGGGCGAAGCGGACCCTAGAGAAGCTCTCCTTGATCGGCGAAGCCAAGCCGGTCGTGAGACGTGACGGGATGGATCGCGACGTCTCTCCCGCGGAACTGGTACTTGATGATGTCGTCGTCCTTGCCACCGGAGATCAGATCGTCGTGGACGGAGTGATCTTAGAGGCAGCCGGTATGGAAGTAGACGAATCGCTCCTGACGGGGGAGGCCGAGCCTGTTCATAAGCGGGCGGATGACACCGTGATGAGTGGCTCGTTTGTCGTAGCCGGTGGCGGCGTGATGCGCGCGACGCGTGTCGGGATGAATTCCTATGCAACGCAACTCGCGGAAGAGGCCAAGACGTTCACGGCGACGAAGTCTGAGCTCATGGAATCGATCATGCGGTTTGTTAGGACGATCACGTGGATCCTGATTCCGCTGGGAACCTTGTTGTTTATTTCGCAACTGCAGTCGAGTCCGACGTGGGAACAGGCGTTATCTGGCACGGTCGCCGGAATTGTCACGATGGTGCCCGAGGGGCTCGTGCTGCTGACCAGCGTCGCCATGGCGGTGGCTGTCGTTCGCCTCGGCCGAAAGCGTGCGCTCGTGCAGGAGATGCCGGCTGTCGAGACCCTGGCACGAGTTGATGTTATCTGCGTCGACAAGACGGGGACTCTCACTGAGCCTGGAATGGCTGTGAACTCGCTGGAAGTGCTGGAACTAGACCCAGGAGGGGGTCTCACTGCCTACGAGGGTTCGGAAATGAAAGCGGCTCTCGGGGCACTAGGAGCCTCAGAGCACTCACCAAATCCGACGCTCACCGCTGTCGCCGACGAGTTCCCTGATCCGCACTGGCCGATGGCCGACTCCGTGCCTTTCTCGTCTGCGCGCAAGTGGAGTGGGGCAACGTTCCCTGGTCACGGGACCTGGCTACTCGGTGCCCCTGAAATCCTAATGGCGGTCGATCCTGGCGGGGATCAGATGGGTGTGAGGTCAACAGCGGCGCAGTTGGCTAGCGGTGGTGCCCGCATTCTCCTGCTGGCCAAGTCTGCCGCCCAGATGCCTGCGGAAGGACCCAACACCGACGGTCAGATCGGCCCGATCGTGCCCGTCGCCTTAGTGGCAATTGATCAGCGGCTGCGCTCCGATGCTGCCGAGACTGTTGGCTACTTTCTTGACCAGGGGGTTGCCGTCAAGGTCATTAGTGGCGATAACCCGGTGACAGTGGGGGCAATTGCGCGGCAGGCTGGGATCCCATTGGCTGATGACCCGGTGGACGCGAAAGATCTACCGACCGACACTGCCGCACTGGCAGAGGTACTGGAGACTCACGGCGTATTTGGTCGGGTGACACCAGACCAGAAGCGGGCCATGGTGACAGCGCTAAAAAGTAAGGGTCATACCGTTGCGATGACGGGCGACGGAGTTAATGATGTGTTGGCTCTTAAGGATGCAGACCTCGGTATTGCTATGGGATCCGGTGCCGGTGCAACTCGGGCAGTCGCCCAAATCATCTTGTTGGATAGCACGTTCTCTGTTCTTCCCAGCGTGGTGGCGGAGGGTCGGCGAGTACTGGGCAATATCGAACGAGTAAGCAGCCTGTTCCTTACGAAGTCGTTCTATGCGGCCTTCTTTTCGACGGTCACTGTGCTCCTCACACTGACGAACATCTACCAAGTTGAGTTCATCTTTCTGCCGCGACATCTGACCCTCATTACCTGGTTGACGATTGGAACGCCGGCCTTCTTCATTGCGCTGATGCCAAATAGTCAACGGTTCACACCCGGGTTCTTCAAAAGGGTCTTGCGGTTCGCGGTTCCAGCAGGGCTGATCTGCGGTGTTTTCTCATTCGCTTCGTACCTGCTGGTTCTCACCGCAGGCGACCCGCTAGAAGAGGCGCGAACCTCTGCGGCCATCACGTTGTTCATCATCGCGTGGGTTGTTCTGGCACTCGTGGCACGTCCGTGGAATCTGATTCGACTGATGATCGTCCTCGTGATGGGGACCGGCTTCTTGCTCGTGTTGGCGATTCCGCGGCTGTCGGTATTTTTTGGCCTCTCACTTGGGTTCGACAATGAGGGCGCCACTGCAGTGGCACTGGGCGTTCTCGGTTCGCTCACGCTGATCGTGGTTCGCTGGTTGATCCAGAAAAGAGTCAGCGACAGTAAAGCGACGATCAAGGTTAAGTCAGCACCAGGCTGACTTTGCCGTTGCGTAAGTTCAAGGGGATAAGCTGACGCCGTGACCATGCCCCCGAGTGGATTCGACGCCGCTGGAAAGCGGGTATTAAAGTCTGCCCCGGCTAAAATTGCGCTGTCCACTGTCTCGGTCTATCCGGAGTCCCCGGCTGCCGCGTTTGAGATCGCCTCGCGGCTTGGCTTTGACGGCGTTGAAGTCATGGTGATGACCGATGCGGTGACCCAAGATCCTGACGTCCTGCGCAACTTGTCGCAGACGTATGGAGTGCCGATCCTGGCAGTGCATGCTCCGTGTCTGCTCGTCACACAGCGAGTCTGGGGAACTGATCCGTGGGGCAAGCTCGTTCGTGCCCGCGAAGCCGCCGAACTCTTCGATGCGCAAACGGTTGTTGTGCACCCGCCATTTCGGTGGCAGCGCGACTACGCCCGGGACTTCGTACGTGGACTCAAGCGGATGGGCGAATATACCGACATCAAATTCGCGGTCGAAAACATGTATCCGTGGCGCGCCGCATCGCGGGAGTTAGCGGCCTACTCGCCGGGTTGGGACCCGCGTGACGAGGACTACCCGCACACGACGCTGGACCTCTCCCACACAGCCGTGAGTGGCTCGGATGGGTTGGCGATGGCCAAAGATTTCGGTGACGCGCTGACTCACCTTCACCTCGCTGACGGAACCGGCAGCGCAAAGGACGAGCATCTGATTCCGGGGCGCGGGAATCAGGCCTGCGGGGAGGTGCTCGAGTATTTGGCTCGGAGAAACTTCGACGGCACGGTCGTGATTGAAGTATCGACGCGTAAGGCGGCGAATCGGGCAGAACGTGAGGCCGACCTTGCAGAGGCATTGGCCTTCGCGAAACTGCACCTAGTAAATGACGTATAACGAGCTATACACATCACAGCGGGTTATCCGAATGGCATCACGCAGATCTGGCGCTAAGAGAACTATATTTTTGAGGTCGTACCCGGA
>JBLHZE010000230.1:0-3534 GCA_047631015.1 Actinomycetes bacterium | reverse complement strand
GGTCTCTCCGACCATTGCCGTGGCGTAGATTAGGAAGCTCGGGAGCAATAACAAGCCGTACCAAAGCTCAACCTGGCCATTAACAATGCTCGATGTCGACATGGTGCCGGCGAAGAGGAAGACCCCGACGAAGCTCAGTCCCATGGCAATTTCGTAGGAGATCATCTGTGCCGTTGAGCGCAGCCCACCGAGGAGGGGGTAGCTCGATCCGGAGGCCCATCCGGCGAGCACTATTCCGTAGATACCGATTGAGGCAATGGCGAGGATGTACAGAACAGCGACCGGGAAGTCAGTGAGTTGCAGTGGCGTGGTGTGTCCGAATATCGACACCTCAGGTCCGAACGGAATCACCGCCCAGGCCATATACGCGGGGACGACCGAGAGGATCGGCGCGATGATATAGACCATCTTGTCCGCTGCCGTTGGGAAGATCTCTTCCTTGAAAGCGAGCTTGAAGCCATCCATCAGAGATTGCAGCAGACCGAACGGGCCATTTCGGTTCGGTCCGATTCGCTGCTGCATCCGCGCCACAACCCGACGTTCAGCCCAAATCGTGACGAGCACGATGATGACGAGAATGACGAAGACGCCGAGCACCTTGAGGATGACGAGCCATACCGGGTCAAGCCCGAATCCCGCGAGAGTCTGTTCGTTGGCTGGAAGCAAATCTGCGCCGGTCAGGTCCTGGTTCATCTCTGACCCCCTTGACTGATCCCGACGATCGCACCTGGAGCAACGCTTAGCGTCGCGTTCACTGTCGATCCTGGCGAATTACCAGGCACCCACACAACTCCATCGGGCATATCTGTCACAACAAGCGGCAAGACAATAGCGCCATTGTCATTGCTGACTGTCACAAAGTCCTCATCGCTTGCGCCAATCCCGGCGGCGGTTGCCGCTGACATTCGTGCGACAGACGGGCGTGCCGTCCCCGCGAGATACTCCTCACCCGTGGCCAACATGCTGTTGTCCAGCAGGTGCCGCCAGCTTGCCAAGTGCGCCTTTGCAAGCCCTGGGGCGCTTGAGACTGGGGCCGTCATGGCGGTCATCGCGGGCCGATGTCCAGCATAAGAACCAAGTGCGTCAAGTTCTCTACGCATCGGGAGCGGTTCACCGGTACCGATCGACACATCCATCGCATCAGCGAGCATCGCAAGAACACGACCGTCGGTGATCGTTGTCGCGTCAGCCATCACCTGTCCGAAGGTTCGAATCCGGCCTTCCCAGTCGGTGTAGGAACCGGCGCGCTCGGTATCAACCGCGACGGGGAAGACAACATCTGCGTAGGCTTCCACACCGGAAAGTCGCGTCTCGAGACTGATGACAACGGATGCCTCAGACAGTGCCAATCGGAACTCGTCGGGATTCGGGAAGTCGTCGATCTCCACACCAGCCAGCACCAATGCGGTGATCCGGGGCTCAAACTCCTCGTCGTCCTCTGCGGCATCAGCTGTGTCTGAGGTATCAGCCTCATCAGCTGTGCCCGGAACTGTCGTCAGCGCCTCAATGATTCCGTCGACAGTCAGACCGGCTTCGACCGGAAGGGCATCAACACTGACACCCCATACAGCCGCAACCTCGGCGCGCGCTGATACTTCAGTGATCGGGCGGCCACCAGGCAAAAGTCCCGCCAAGGCTCCAGCATCCAGTGCGCCCCGCTCACCAGCGCGACGTGGAACCCATGCCAGCGACGCTCCCGTATCAGCAGCCAGTTTCGCGGCAGCAGAAATCCCGCCGACCTGACTCGCTAGGCGTTCCCCGACCAGGATGATCGCGCCGTTGTCCTTCAGCGCCTCGGCAACACCCTTGGCCGCATCAGATAAGGAATCCGAACCCGCGCCGAGCGCAGCCAGGAGCTCAGCCTCTGATCCGGGTGGAGCAGCAAGCACGACGCCACCGGTTTTGGTGAAACCTGGGCTGGACCATGACGAGATTGCCGCTGTTTTAGCAGTTCCTGCCTGGACCCCTTTGCGTAGCCGAAGGAAGATCATTGGGGACTCTTCCTCGGGCTCCAAGCCAACCATCAAGACCATGGGCGATCGTTCCAGTTCGGCATACGTGACGCCGAGTTCTGATCCAGCAATGGCTGAGTGCAGGAGCTGTGTCTCTTCAGCAGAAATTGCGCGGGCGCGGAAGTCGATATCGTCAGATTCCAATGCGATGCGCGCGAACTTCGCGTAGGCGTAGGCATCCTCACGGGTGACCCGTCCGCCGGTGATGACACCAGTCTTACCTCGCGCTGCGGTCAGCTTCTCCGCTGCGATTGCGAGTGCTTCTGGCCAGCTTGCGACGACCAACTCTCCGTCTTCGTCACGGACGAGTGGGTGGGTAATCCGGTCTTCGTGCAGGTAGCGGAAGGCGAATCGGCCTTTATCGCAGTTCCAATCCTCGTTGACCTCTGGATCGTCCCAGGCCAACCGTCGCATCACTTTGCTGCGGCGCTCATCGGTGCGCAGCGCACACCCAGATGCGCAGTGTTCGCACGCAGTAGGAGTCGAGACAAGATCGAATGGACGTGCCCGGAACCGATAGTCCTTGCTGGTCAGTGCACCAACTGGGCAGATCTGCACCGTGTTGCCAGAGAAATAAGAGTCGAATGGCTTGTCGTCGGCAATACCGACCTGCTGCTGCGCACCTCGGTCAATCAGCTCGATGAGCGGATCACCGGCGATCTCATCGGAGAATCGGGTACACCGGGCACAAGACACACAACGTTCCCGATCGAGCAGGATTTGGGTGGAGATGGCGATCGGCTTTGGGAAGGTTCGCTTCACGCCACGGAAGTAGCTCTCCCCATTTCCGTGTGACATCGCCTGATTCTGGAGTGGGCACTCGCCGCCCTTGTCGCACACCGGACAGTCAAGCGGGTGGTTGATGAGGAGAAACTCCATCACGCCGCGCTGAGCTTGGTCAGCAACTGTGGAGGTATTGGCCGTCTTGATCTCCATGTCGGCGCCGACCAGGATGGCGCAGGACGGCTGAGGTTTGGGCTGACCAACAATCTCGACCAGACACATCCGGCAGTTAGCCGCTGGTGTGAGGAGAGGATGATCGCAGAACCGCGGAATCTCGATACCGATTTGCTCGGCCGCCCGAATAATCAGCGTGCCTTTAGGCACCTGAATCCCGATGCCATCAATCGTGCACGACACCAGATCCACGGGTGGTTGCGTGATCTCACCCGATTTTGATGTGGTCACGGTCATGACGTGGTCACCCCCGGGAAAACGATGGATGCGGTTGGGTTGAACTGAGCATTGGCACTGATGTGGGTACCGTCTTCGAACTCGTTAGCAAAGTACTTCATCGCGGCCGGATAAGGAGTCGCAGCAGCGTCGCCGAGTGCGCAGAAGGAACGACCGAGAATCTGCGCGCAGAGTTCCTCGAGCTGTTTGAGGTCTTCGGTCTTGCCGGTCCCGGCTTGCAGCGAATGCAGGAGTTGGTCGATCCACCACGTGCCTTCACGGCATGGCGTGCACTTACCGCAAGACTCGTGTTTGTAGAAGTCCAACCACCCGGTGATGGCTCTGACCA
>JBLHZE010000229.1:0-3545 GCA_047631015.1 Actinomycetes bacterium | reverse complement strand
ACTGAGGCGGGCTTCCGACACATCGAACGCGTCATAGTGCCAGTCGAGTCCTAGCGCCTCGTAGGCGGCGCGGTGCAGGACGGGGCTCAGCGAATGGCTAATCGGCGAACCGAGCACCGCCGCCCGCCGCGTGCCCGTCGAGCCACGTTGTGGCACTACTGCCCCTGACTTGCCCGCCACTTTGCTTCAGCAGCTTGTTGTTCGTCAAAGGTCTTCGAGAAGGAAGTGAAGCTCCCGTCAGAGACGAAGTAAAGCCAGTTACCACTCGCCGGGTTTAGAGCCGCTTCCAGAGCCCGTTCGCCGGGATTGCTGATAGGTGTGGGAGGCAGACCGGCGTTCTTGTGAGTGTTGTACGGCCCTTCGGCTGACAGTTCCTTGGCACTGAGGTTGACGTCGCTGGTTCCTTGGGCATAGTTGATCGTGGAGTCCATCTGCAATTTTCCCTGGATGAACTCCGACTTACACACCGCAATACTGCACGCCAGACGATTCTCAATAACTCGGGCGATCTTACGGAAATCCTCGACTTTGCCTTCTTCTTCAAGGATGCTCGCGATCGTCACGACTTCTAACGGAGTCTGCCCGCGAGCTTGGGCTCGCGCCTCAAGCTTGATGTCGGCAGCGACCTCCTTGAACTTCGCAACCATCGCCGTGATCTGATCCGTGGCGGGCAGCCCGGGGGCAAAATCATATGTTGCTGGGAATAGGTATCCCTCAATGTGGTTATTCGCCCAATCCGGCAGCCCTACGTCGGAAGGATCGAGGAAGATCGCGTCGTAGTCAGCGATCGGGATTCCGGTGGCTTCTGACGCGATCTCGGCAACGCCAGCAGCGCTCAACCCCTCAGGAATGACGACTGCACCGGGGATGCGGCTCGGGCTCAGCATCGCGTCCAATGCCGCAACACCAGACATCTGACTCTTCATGACGAATGCGCCAGCCTGAATTGACCTCGATTCTGGGTTCTGCTCGGCTGCGTAGACAAATGCGCCACCGGACTTCACAACATCTTTGCTCACGAGGGTATCGCCAATCGCCGAAATTGACTCGCCGCTTTCAACGAGCACGACGACCCGGCCCGTACCCTCTCCTACGTAATCCGCCGGTGGCTTCGTGAGTGTCGTGTAGGCAAACCAAGCCGCGCCGGCAAGGACAGCGAACGTGATGAGCAGGACAACGATGAGCCCTACCCGCGACTTCTTCGACCTCTGCTTTGAAGGTTGTCCGGGAGATGCATCGCTGGACATCGAAAGGCCAACCTGACTCATATAATCCCTACTGTCGTGCCGAGCGGCGTTCCCGTGCGCTGCTCAGCGTCCAATGCGTGCTGCACGATAATGACAGCCGCAGCCTGATCTACCGTGGATCTGCTCTGGCGCGTCGTCTTACCGGCATCGTGAAGTCCTCGCTGAGCCTGAACGGTCGTGAGTCGTTCATCAACAAGCTTCACGGGGGTGGGCGCAACGGTGGGTGCGAGCTCGGCCGCGAAGTCAGAAGCGATCGCGGCGGCCTTACCGCGCTGTCCGGACATACCCAAGGGTAACCCGACGAGTATCTCGAGGGCCTCATACTCCTGGGCAAGGTCAGCAACCGCTTTGAATATCTGCCCGTCGCGTTTCACAGTCTGGACTGGGACCGCGAGGGTGCCGGTGGCGTCACTACGGGCAATCCCAACTCGAACGCTGCCGACGTCTATCCCGATCCGAACTCCGGTTCTCATAGTGTTGAGGACCTAGCTCCAGGCCTGGCGAAGGAATCGCTCAACTTCCTGGCCCGCCGCGGGTACGCCCGTAACATTCGAACCACCACCTTGAGCGATATCCGCTTTACCGCCGCCGCGGCCATCAATCGACTCCAATGACAACTTCAGTAGCGCACTTGCAGCGATCCCCGCAGACTGAGCTGCCTTGTTGGCGGCAGCAACGACCGCAACCTTTCCATCGGCGATCGCGAACCCAACAATTGCCGCGTCCACATCCGGCCTGGTTTGTCCGATCCCTTTCGTAACGATACTCCGAAGATCCCCGGCAGATGTGCCGTCAGGAGCAGTGAAAACCCACAGCTTCCCAGCACCGATGTCGGTGGCCACGCCCAAGATGTCCCCGGCGCTGGCTGCCAGCGCTGCCTTCTTCGACTTCTCGATCTCCCGCTCGGCATCTTTCAGTCGAGTCACGATCTCAGAGACCCGCCCAGGGAGATCCTGAGTGCCGACATTCAGTAGCTCGTTAAGTTGACTCACCACGTCTCGCTCCCGCGCCAGGTAGTCGAAAGCCTGGAGGCCGACAGTGGCTTCAACGCGACGAGTCCCGGAACCGATGGATGACTCCCCCGTCAGCGCAATGGGTCCGATCTGCGAACTCGCCGATACATGTGTGCCACCGCAAAGCTCGAATGACCAGGGCCCACCGATCTCTACAACGCGCACCATATCGCCGTAGGTCTCACCGAATAGCGCAAGTGCGCCGCGCTTCTTCGCCTCAGCCAAAGACATGTATTCGACGCCGACCGGTAGATCGTCTCGAACTGCCCGGTTTGACACATCCTCGATATCGCGGCGATTCTCATCGCTGAGACCAGCGCTCCACTTGAAGTCCAGTCGTACGTACCCCGGCCGGTTGAACGAGCCCGATTGCAGTGCATTCGGCCCCAACACCTCACGCAAGGCTGCATGAACGATGTGAGTTCCTGAGTGGGCTTGGCGGGCATCGCGACGCCAGGCTGGATCTACCTTCGCGTGTACCTGTTGGTCTAGGACGAGCTCGCCAGATATGACCCGGACTTTATGCGCGACGAGACCCTTCACCGGTCGTTGAACATCAAGTACCTCGACCTCGACTCCATCGCCGACCACGTGGCCCGCGTCAGCATGCTGGCCCCCTGATTCGGCATAAAACGTCGTTCGATCAAGCACTACGGTGCCGACCTGCCCCGCGGTTAAAGATGGCGCGGACCGAGCGCCCTGCAGAATCCCGATAACTTTTGCATCGCAGTCCAGTCCCTCGTAGGCCAGCCAATCAGTAGGACCGGACTGGTCGAGGATCGTCCTGAACTCGGCGAGGTCTGCCAAACCGGACTTACGGGTACGCGAATCAGCCTTCGCTCGGTCCCGTTGCTCTGTCATAAGAGCCGCGAAACCTTCACGATCGACGCTCAGGCCCGCCTCTTCGGCCATCTCTAGCGTCAAGTCAATGGGGAATCCATGAGTGTCATGCAAGACGAAGGCCTGCGCTCCGGCGATCTGCGAGCCTCCAGCGGCCTGCAGTTGCTCGACTGCCGTGTCGAACATGGTGGTACCCGCGCGAATCGTCTGCAGGAAGGCACGCTCCTCATTCGCAACGGCCGTCGCGATTCGCTCTTGGTCATCAACGAGTTCCGGGTACTGCGGAGACATTGCCTTAACTACCGCATCGACAAGGTCCGCCATCACCGGCTCGGTGGCATCCAGCGAACGCATCTTGCTGATAACCCGGCGAGTGAGACGGCGCAGCACATAGCCTCGACCCTCATTTCCAGGTGAGACCCCGTCGGCAATCATGAAGACGCAC
>JBLHZE010000228.1:0-3545 GCA_047631015.1 Actinomycetes bacterium | reverse complement strand
CGTGCGAAGAGACCTTCGAACTGCAACTCTCTGACCATCCCGATTGGGTGGCTTTGCAGACTCGGCAAGCTGGGCTCGAG
The DNA here is from genome assembly GCA_047631015.1 of Actinomycetes bacterium. GTDB lineage: Bacteria > Actinomycetota > Actinomycetes > S36-B12 > UBA10799 > UBA10799. Next base: position 3,465 of record JBLHZE010000228.1, on the reverse strand, counting down.
GGCACAGGTCAGGTGACGTTGCGCGATCTCGTCAGAGAAGCGCTGCGGATGCGGCCCACCCGGCTAGTAGTGGGAGAAGTCCGCCAGCAAGAGGCGTTGGATTTGCTCGTCGCAATGAACTCGGGCATGCCGTCAATGGCTTCCCTGCACGCGAACTCGAGTCGAGAGGCAATCACGAAACTGTGTACCCTTCCGCTGCTGGCGGGCTCGAATATATCGGCTGACTTTGTGGTTCCAACGGTCGCGGGCTGCGTTGATTTGGTTGTCCACCTAGAGACAGCGGCGTCGGGTATGCGCCGCGTCACCGAGATCGTCGGATTGTCGGGTCGAGTCGAGCGAGGCGTCGTTGAACTCGCTCCGATCTTCCTGACAAAGCTGGGGACCCTCGTTCGCTCTGACGGCTATCCACCTCACGAGCACCGGTTCGTTCAGGCCGGATTCGATCTCAGTGTCCTGCTCGGCAACCGACAGGCAGCGTGATGGGCGTCCTCATCGGGCTGATGTTCGGAGTTGGACTCCTGACAGTTTGGCTGGCCGCAACCGACCTTGCGCCTCCCACGACCCGTCCCGGGTCAGTCGAGGCAGTAGCGTCAATAACATCGATGGCACCTCAGGTCCGGTCCGCGGTGCTATCTGCCGTGGGCTGCGCTGCAGTCGCCCTGCTCGCGACAGGCCTACCGGTGGCGGCAGCCATGGCTGCCTGCCTGGGTGCGGCACTGCCAAGGCTGGTTCGCAGGCGTAAAGCGGCGCGGACCCTCGTGATTCGACGCGAGGCGTGGCCAGAGGTGATCGATAGTTTGGTCTCTGGGGTGCGCGCTGGAATGGCACTACCGGAGGCAGTTGCCAGTGTCGCAGTTCGTGGGCCTGAGTGTTTGCGTCCGCCGTTTCAGCAGTTCGCGGATGACTACCGGTCCAGTGGGCGCTTCGTCGAGAATCCCAATCGGGTTGGCTCCACAATCACCCGAAAACCCCTACACATCAGGGGGTTTCGGGCTTTTTTATGCCACCGCGAGACGGGTCAAAACGGGGCCGAAATAGGGCTGGTGGGAGTCACGGCGGCGGCGGGTTCTTTGCTCGGCTGGATTCGGTATGCAGAAAACCCAGAAAACCCAGAAAACCCAGAAAACCCCCCTAGAACTGTCACGCCGACGCCACCCCGGAACTATCACTAACGCCGACGGCACCTCGGGGCTACGGCAAACGGAGTCATGGCTTCGGGCACGTGGAGCCGTGGCCCTTGGCGCCATCTGGCCAGCGAGTGCTGTTGTTGCAGGTGGCGGCGGACAGGTTGGCGCCGCTCAGGTTGGCCTCGGTCAGGTTGGCGCCGCCCAGGTAGGCGTGGCGCAGGTCGGCGCCGCTCAGGTCGGCGTAGCGCAGGTTGGCGCTGGTCAGGTTGGTGTAGCGCAGGCTGGCGTCGCGCAGGCTGGCGCTGGTCAGGTCGGCGTAGCGCAGGTCGGCGCCGTTCAGGCGGGCGCCGGTCAGGTTGGAGCCGCCCAGGTCGGCGTAGATCAGGTCGGCGTAGCTCAGTTTGGCGCCGGTCAGGTCGGAGCCGGTCAGGTTGGCGCGGATCAGTTTGGCGTCGGTCAGTTTGGCGTCGCGCAGGTAGGCGCTGGTCAGGTCGGCGTGGTTCAGGTCGCAGTCGTTCCAGTCAACGCCCCGCGCTGCCAGCGCACGCGCGTCCGATTTGGTGGGGCATCGGCTGCTGCCTGCTGCTGCTGCTTCAGGTTCGGGTTGGACATCCTGGCCAGAGTCAGAAGAGCCGCAGCCACCCAACACACCCACCACCACGGCAAGAGCAGACAGGAATAACAGAGGGCTCAAACGCCCTCGCGACTCACCATATTGATAGCGCACGGTTCCCCTCCACTGCCCTCAACACCCAAACCTACCGTCGTAGCGTTGAGTCTTGCTGAGTGAAGCCCCCGACGGCCCATGCGAGCTAAAGGTCTACCCCCAGAGACACACCAAAGCGGGGTAGAGGTCCGCATGGAGCGGCCAAGCGCTCGGCCCGCTGACGGCGCGATGCTAGGTCAGCGATCGAGATTGTGGGGGCTAGTGGTTCCGGCTTGCCTGAATCCAGACCGCTAGCTCGTGTGGGGGCATTTCGTCAGGCTCGCGAGCCGAAACGCGTTTGATCTCTTCATCCGTCACGCAGCAAAGCCCCTCGAGGGAATGCGCTGCTAGGTAGAGTCTGCTTCTAGCAAGTCCTTCAGGTCCTCAAGGGAATGAGTAGCATTCTTCGCGTTCATACGCTCAAGGACGATCCTGCTCAATGGATTACGTACTTGCAGATTTAAGGCCCGGTCCGTAAACATCACGGACGACAAGCCCCCCAAATGAGACCAGCTACGCGCCCCTCAGGTGCGCGCCGGACCTAGGAGACAGACCAAGCCACTGGCGATGTCCACCTGGTGAGATTACGGGAACGCGGGTAAAGAACTTTCCGTGACCTTCCCGTCGCGCTGGAGTAACCAAGCGCCGGATATGCATCGATTTGTACTGGCGATGCGCCCGAGAAATAACCCAACGTTCTGACTTCAGCACGGGCAGTCAGCGATTGAAAGCTGCGCCTGTGGAGACCCGTTTGACAGTTTGGTTGTACGAACCTAACTTTCTCACCACAGGGATTTGCCGATCCGATGACAGCGAAAGTGCCTGTCGTTATTGGGGGAATCGGTTTTGGCAACTCGGTGAGGGTACGGGGGTACCTCACCATACTGAGGGGGACGAAGATGGACGAGGTTGGTCTTGTCGCGACGCAAGTGCGAAGTATCGTGCGCGAGCACGGGATTGATCCACTTCGGGAAACCGATGCCGTCCGCAGAGTGATCGATCAGGTTGTTAGTGACCTGGCGGTTGTCGATGCGGACGGCTCGGTAACTGGCTCGAGCACTCCGATCGTCGACACCAAACGGGTTGCAGATGACGTCATGGATCTCATCGCCGGTTTCGGCCCACTGCAGCGCTATCTCGATGATCCGACAGTCGAAGAGATCTGGATCAATAGCCCGTCGCGGGTATTCATCGCACGCGACGGTCGCAGCGAACTGACGTCGACTGTTCTCACCGAAGCAATGGTTCGCGACCTGGTCGAACGGATGCTGAGCGCCTCAGGTCGCCGTCTCGATATGAGTTCACCGTTCGTCGATGCAGCACTGCCGGACGGGAGTCGGCTCCATGTCGTGATACCGGACATCACGAGGTCTCACTGGGCAGTGAATCTTCGCAAGCACGTCTGCGCCGCTTCACAACTAGGTGATCTCGTGCGGCTCGGGATGATGTCTGCTGATGTCGCAGCCTTTCTTGACGCTGCGGTGGTTTCCGGTCTCAATATCCTCGTCGCGGGTGGCACCCAGGCCGGGAAGACAACCGCGCTCAATGCCCTACTCGGCTCTGTTCCTGGAGGAGAGCGGGTCATCACGTGCGAAGAGACCTTCGAACTGCAACTCTCTGACCATCCCGATT
>JBLHZE010000227.1:0-3654 GCA_047631015.1 Actinomycetes bacterium | reverse complement strand
GAACGACACCAGATTTTTCGTAGCGATAGACCGTTCCAAATTCAAATAGGCGCAGCGGAAGCTCGCGGTAGCTGCGCCCACGCGAGGCGAAGATCAGGTTGTGCATCGGGCAATTCATTGGTTTGAGGTAGTAGTTCACAGCTGCGCGCCTGACATTGCCAGCGGAGTCGCGCTCCTCATCGAGCTGCATCGGGGGATACATCCCGCCGGCATACCAGTCGAGGTGTCCCGAGGTCTCGAACAGTTTCGATTTGGTGATGTGCGGGCTGTAGACAGTCTCGTAGCCAGCCAACTCGTGCTGCCGCCGGGAGTAGTCCTCCATCTCGCGGCGGATGACTCCCCCTTTGGGGTGAAAAACGGCCAGCCCGGAACCAATCTCGTCCGGGAAGGAGAAGAGGTCGAGTTCAACACCGAGCCGACGGTGATCGCGCTTCTCGGCTTCAGCCAAGAAGTCCAAGTACGCCCGCTGTTCATCTTTACTTGGCCAGGCAGTCCCATAGATTCGCTGAAGCTGGGGATTCTTCTCGCTACCTCGCCAGTACGCAGCAGCGGTTCGCATGAGCTTAAAAGCTGGAATAACACGGGTACTCGGCACATGGGGGCCACGGCATAGATCAGCCCACTGCCGTTCCTTGGTGCGCGCATGCAGGTTGTCGTAGATCGTGAGTTCAGATCCCCCAACCTCCATTACATCGTCATCTTGGGCGCCGCCTTTGAGCCCAATTAACTCGCATTTGTAGGGCTCGTCGGCGAGCTCCGCTCGGGCCTCCTCTTCGGACACCACGCGGCGCGAGAAGAGTTGGCCTTCTTTGACAATCTGCTGCATCCGCTTGGTCAGCGCATCAAGGTCTTCGGGGGTAAACGGGTGCTCCGGATCGAAGTCGTAGTAAAAGCCGTCCTTAATTGGCGGGCCGATACCCAGCTTCGTCCCAGGAAAGAGGTCTTGAACAGCCTGTGCGAGCACGTGAGCGCTTGAGTGGCGGACAACCGCTATGCCTTCCTCGGAGTCCGTCGCGACTGGCTCAACGACATCGCCATCCGCGAGCTCCGTTGCTAAGTCGACGAGTTCTCCGTTAACTCGCGCCACCACGATCGAGCGGTCGGTGAAGAGGTCCGCAGCGCGAGCACCCTGCGCTAGCTCGTGGGTCTGCGATGACTCATCGGTTGAGACGGTTACCGACGGCATGCAATCTCCTGTGACTGTAGTGGGGCACCGCGTGTGCAGTGCGCGGACGCTTTCGGTTAACGGCGAGCAGCAAACCAGACCTGAGCCTATCCACGACGAGCCCGATCGGCAGTGCCAGCGTAGGAGTGTCGCGTCCGAACGTGTGTGCACCTGCCCAGACTCGAACTGGGGACCTCACGCGTGTGAAGCGTGCGCTCTAACCAACTGAGCTACAGGTGCAAGGTGAGTTGACGCTACTTAACGGGTGAACGTCACCTTTCGAGCGCTTACCTTAGACCGACCGACATATCGGCTGCACTACCCCTGGTCAGACCCATGCGATTGCCCCGATGTGTTTGCGCTGTGTAAACGCGAAATCACGGCGCGGTACGAACTAGCCCAATTGGTGAACCGTATCGGCGGTTCTTGCAGTTCGGCCGATTGAAAGGGATCCAAAGTGGGCATCACGTCGTCGGAGAAGCTGAGTCGCAACACCTGAGTCGGATTTCCTAAGGAGGAACCCAATGCCCACTGGACCATTGCCCACAATCGTAACGACCGAGATGGATCTTAAGCTGGTACTTACGGCACAGCGATCCGTCAGCGTTTTGGCTTTGCTCGACTATTCCGCGCATGAGCCGTACTCAGTACGCGCAACATTTCGCACCTCTGATGGTGACGTGAACTGGGTGTTCGCTCGTGAACTCATTGCTGAAGGCTTACGCAAGCCCGCTGGCGATGGCGATATCGCGATGTGGCCATCAAAAACAAACGACCGGGAGGTCCTCTGTCTCTCGTTGTCCTCACCGAGCGGCCAAGCACTCATGGAAGCGCCTCGGGACGTCATTGAAGAGTTTTTAGCGCGCAGCTACAGGGTCGTCCCGCTCGGATCAGAGAGCGCTTTGATCGACATGGATTTACTGATTGATCGCCTGCTAGACAGCGGCGGCGCTGCAAGCCTCTAACAACGCCACATAAGCGCCACACGAGCGTCATTGGATCTGTCCGGATACCGTTGCGATATGACCGCAGCGGAAGTCCGGATAGACCCAATTTCCGACGGAATAGTACATATTGACGCACTCGAACCACTCGCCGAAAAGATCCTCGCAGGGCCAATATGGGACTACGTCAGGGGCGGTTCCGGTGACGAGATCACCCTCGACAGAAACCACTCAGCATGGTCCGATATCTCCCTAGCACCACATGTGCTTGTTGATGTCTCGACTATTGAAACCCGCACAGAGTTACTCGGACACGAACTCACCTACCCAATTTTGATCGCGCCAACAGCACGCCATATTGCGTATCACCCGGAAGCCGAAGCTGCGACGATGGCCGGTGCCTCTTTGGCTAACGCGCTCCCCGTCTTTAGCTGCCTGGCGAGCGCATCAATCGCCGAGATTGGCACTGCGGCAACTGCCCAACAATCGCCGTGGTGGTTTCAGCTCTACGTCCAAAACGACCGAGAATGGACCGAATCTCTCGTCGGTCAGGCTGTCGACGCAGGCGCCAGCGCTCTGGTCGTGACGGTGGATACCCCAACGCTAGGAGCGCGCGACCGAGATCGTCGTGACAACATGGGCTCCGTCAGAGGTGCCCGCTACCCAATCCTCGACGGGATGGACCCACGGCCAGACCCGACACCCTCGCACAGACGGATCTATAACCCACACCTCAGTCCCTCTGTCACCTGGGCAGACCTTGAACGGCTGGTTGATGTGTCCCCAGTACCCGTCATCCCGAAGGGAATTCTGCGCCCAGATGATGCCCGCCGGGCGGTCGATACCGGCGTCGGCGCAGTTTTTGTCTCAAACCATGGAGCAAGGAACCTTGACACGGTGCCAGCAACCGCTGAGGCACTGCCAGGAGTTGCCAGTGCCGTCGAAGGCGCAGTGCCGGTCATCGTGGACGGCGGGATCCGGCGTGGCACAGACATTGCGAAGGCGCTGTGCCTGGGCGCGGATGCTGTGATGGTCGGGCGACCAGTCATCTGGGGTTTGACGACTTACGGAGCAGCAGGTGTCAGCCACGTCATCGAAATCTTGCAAACCGAGTTTGAAATGGCAATGGCCTTGCTCGGCGCACCGGCCATTTCCGACCTCGGCACCGACCTCATCTGGCAGTAACCGCATCCTTGTTCGGACCTAGGGGTCAATCGAATTCGCGGCGAGAGCGAAGAACTCTGCGACCGCGGCCCGGCCCAGCGGTCCAGGGGCGACCAGAGTCCGTGAGTCCAGCGATGCGGCCGGTATCATGTTCCTCGTTGATGACGACAAGAGCAGTTCCGAGATTTCATCAATGTCAGCGAGCAGAAAGTCTCGTTCCGTGACCAATCCCCATTCGATCAGGAGCGCTCGAGTGACTCCCGGCAGGCATCCAGTCGCTAGCGTCGGGGTAATCAGTTCACCGGCGACCCCGAGAATGACATTCGCAGTCGTCGCCTCACAAACTCGTCCGGCGGTATCAGCCATAAGCGCCTCATCGGC
>JBLHZE010000226.1:0-3655 GCA_047631015.1 Actinomycetes bacterium | reverse complement strand
TCCACTCGCCATCTTCCACATCGATCTGCGTGCGCGTCGGGTATTCGATGGCTATCCAAGGTGCGAACAGACGCGTCGCGGCCGTCTTGAACACGGGGGAATCGAGTGCCGCAAATGCACAGAGGGATGCCAACAACAGACCGCCTAGAAGTCCCGGCCAGCCGATGGGGTTGAGAGGAATTACCTCCCTGACATCCACTTCTTTAGCCGCTTCATTCGCCCGCTCGACGGTGCGCGCGGCCATGGCTGTGGACGTTCCAGAGACAGCCTTGGCTACAGACAATTGCACACCTGACACCAGCAGGCTCTCGAGGTTTTGGTAGTGGTCCTCCACTTTGATCGCGGTGCACTGAGAACTGAACCAGGGTTTGAAGAAGCGCCAGCCGACCTGCCATGCTTTGATGATAGGAAACACCAACAGCGGAACAAGGATGATCATCCGGACGAACACTGGCAGGCGGATGAACCAGTCGATCGCAAATCCCACGAGGAACAGGATTGCAATCCAGTTGCACAGCGACAGCAACCCCATCGTCAGGTTCAGTCCCTGTTCCCTGCGGTGCACCTTGCGGAGGCGCGACGCGAGCTTGGCTGGTTTGATCATCTTCATCAGCGTAGGTCGTATTTCCTCCGTAGAATCCATTCAATTCCGAGCAGGCCGACCAGAATGAGGGCGACAAGGCTGTTATCCCACAGTGGGCGATCGGTGCGCACCGTGGTGGTGTGCGGTTCGCGGTTAAGTAAAGCGGGAAGTTTCTGGAGCCCCAAGGCACTCAGGATTTCCCCGCCGGACAGTTCGGCAATCCGGCGGAGGTGATCGATCTGCATATCGGTGTTGACCAGTTCCGGCATGATGTCAGCGACTTGAAACTCGATGGAGTTGGAAAGCGGCCGATCGGACGGGTTTGCCTGTACCCGATAACCGCCCTCATTCGACGGTGAAAAGTAGCCTTCATAAAGTCCGGGGTTCGACTTGTCCGGGCGCAGCGTGACGCGCTGTGGATCGCCCGCTGTACCGTCGGTGTCCAGTGCACTGACCCCGATTTCAAATCCTGACTGGATGACTGGTTCGTAGTCGTTGTCGAGCAGGTTCGCGTAGAGCATGACGCGGCCATCGACCGGATAGGTGGCACGATCCGTCTCGAGACGGATCCGTTTATGCTCTCCCATGAGCCGCGACAGGGTGAGGAACTGCACGCACTGGGACCAGACCCGCCAGTGGTACTTGTCGCCGGTCTTGAAGCGCAGCAACCAGAGGCGGTCAGTCGCCATCATCATGCACTTGCCGGTCCCGTATCGCTGCCACGCCACCAGCGGGTAACGGTCGGCGCGGGATTGGGTGTCGGAGAGCTCGGCCAGGACCGTCGCACCGGGGCGCGGGGCGAGCAGCGGCGGGATGCGGTCGAGCGGCGCGACCCGGCTCCAGACGAGATCGTTCTCGTCCCTGTCCGTTTCCAACGTCATGACGAGACTGCTGCGACCTTCTGGCGTTAGCACCGGGTAAACGCTCTCATCGATATCTTCCCATTCGGCATCCGGATCGAACTCGACGGGCAGCATGCGTTCGACCGGCGTGCCGGCGTAACTGGCCGGGGCAAATCGCGCGCCGCAGAGCATGAGCAATGATCCGCCGCGCTCTCGAACCAATTCCTCCAAGCGCAGAAATGCTTCCGTCGAGAAGAACGCCGAATCGACATCGCCAAGGATCACCAGGTCATAGGAGAATGCCTCTTCGCGGTCTTCCGGAAACGTCGCGATGTATTCGGACGAGCTCTGTGCCAGCTCCGGTTGGGAGCGTGTGCCGATGAAGGTCGCGTTGATGCGCGGGTCGCGCTTCAGCATGGCGCGCAGATAACGGAACTCCCAGCGGGCGCTGCCTTCGATGCAGAGCACATTGATCTTCTCGTTCACCACCCTGACGCTGCGCTCCACGAGGTTGTTCGCCGGGGTGGACTCGTCGGAAAACGCTTCGATCTCGATCCCGATCCGAGCCGAGCCTCTCTCGGCGACGTCGACATTAAAGAAAATCTCTTCGAACTGCAGGCCGCCTTCGAACGACACGCTCTGCCGGGCAACGCCTCGCCCGTTGAGGCTCACGGTCAGATCGGCAGTGCGTTTCTCGTATCCCTTGGACTGCAGTTGGACGCGGACGGGGACTTTGTCACCGGTGAAGGCGACGTCCTGCATGATTACGTTGCGGATCGAGACATCATCGGGGTCGGCGATGCCAACTGGGACAGTGTAAACCGGGATACCACGGGTGCCAAGATCACGGACCACCGACTCGGTGCGACGCGACGAGGTGTCCAGCCCATCCGAAACCAACACCACACCGGCGAGGGGCGCACCGCGATCTGTCTTCGCCAACGCCTCGAGAGCCCCACCGATGGAAGTTTCCGGGCTGTCGGACTGCAGGGCCGCCAGTGACTCTTTGATCCCGCTATCGCCTTCGCCAAGCCGTTGCAAGGTTTCGCCAAAGGCGTGGTAACTGACATCGAGATCTTCGGTGATCGATCCGAGCATCTCCTCCGCCGACTTCGAGAGGAGGCTGGTTGCGAGATCGAGGCGCGAGGCCGAAGCGATCGCCTCACGCTGCTTGCCGTTGAGCGACACGGCGCTGCGCTTCACGTCCTCCGGCGTCGAGGAGAGCGGCAGAATCCCTAGCGCCACCGCTGCCTCGCCGATATCTTCGGATCGCTTACGTTGGTCTTTGACGGACATGCTCTGTGAAACGTCGATCAGAACCGGCAGGCGGCGTTTCTCGGTGTGGGTCTGCTTGACGGTCGCGGTTGGTTCGAACAAGACGGCCACGATTAAGCACAATGCCAGCAGCCTGAAAAAGGCGAGCACCATGCGAAACCCAAACGATAATCCCTGTCGTCGGCGATAGAGGAAGACGGTCAGGGCAAAAGCGGCGACAAAGGCCGAGATCACGACAGCCGTCGAGACCGGCCGCGCCCAGAAGAGCCGTTCGATCTGTCCGTCGGTGAAAATAAAGGCCAACATCTAAGCGTTCTCCATGTTTGCCGCGACGGGCGGGGTTGAGTTCGATTTCGCCGTCGGCCCCTTCGATTTGCGGCCCGCAAGCAGGCTCTCGACGACCAGCAGTCCGAGCACAGACAGCAGGAGCAGGAACCAGAACGACCGCCCGGTGCGCGATTGCTCCACGGCGTCGAGCAGGTCTGCTTCGGACTGAGCCACTACGATATCCGTCCCCTCGAATCGTCGTGCCACCTCGTCCGAGGACTGACTGCCGATGTCCGATTCAGCGGTGTCGGCATTAACCGCGACCGGCATGCCGGGTGCCTGTAGGCTTACGCGTGCTAGATAGAAGCCGGATTCGCGGGCGTTGTCCAACAGAGCCACATATTGGCTGCGATGCTCGAGGACGGGAACGGCGATGGTGTCGCCTGACGGCGTATCGAACACGGCCTCGCTGGCATCGGGTTGGTCGACGTAGGACAGTGACAGGGAATCACCCACGAGGCGCGACGTCTCGAATTCGCGGGCGGTGAGATAAGTCACCATTTGCTGGAGGACCATGGGAAAAACCGGCGTGAGTGCCATGTTGTTCCAAGCGGAATCTGCAGAGGTGGTGAACATGAACACCTGTCCACGCCCGACCGAGTGTTCCAGAAGCACGGGGGCAGCCGTG
>JBLHZE010000225.1:0-3695 GCA_047631015.1 Actinomycetes bacterium | reverse complement strand
GACGATAGTCCCGCCGGATTTCAGCACTTTAATGGAGTGTTCCCAGGTCGCATCTCCAACGGTTTCCATCACGGCATCAACCCGTTCAGGTAGGCGGGCATTTGATCCGAATACGTCATGCGCTCCAATTTCCAACGCGCGCTGACGCTTATCTTCAGATCGACTCGTGACCCACACTCGCAATCCCATCGCCGCACCCAAAGCGATACACGCTGTGGCGACTCCACCCCCAGCACCTTGAACGAGCACAGTGTTACCTGGTCTGAGGCCAGAGCGCACGGCCAGCATTCGATAGGCCGTCAGCCAGGCGGTAGGAAGGCACGCGGCTTGAGCCCACGTCCAGCCGGTAGGTTTGGGGATGAGGTTGTTAGCAGGCAGATGAACGCGCTCGGCGAAGGTTCCGGGGTAGCGCTCGGAAAGAATAGACCGGCCTTCATCGATCGTCTCGTCCATCCCGATCGGGGCATCGGAAACGATTGAGTACGCGATCATCTCATTGCCGTTTTGATCTATTCCGGCAGCGTCGCAACCGAGGATCATCGGAAGTCGCTCGGGTGGCAGGCCAATCCCGCGAAGACTCCACAAGTCGTGGTGATTCAGACTGGCAGCTTTCATAGCCAGCGTCGTCCAGCCTTCCGGGCAGGCAGGTTCCTCAATCTCACCGATAACTAGTCCGGACAGCGGGTCGTCGAAGTTCATTGATTCGGCGTAGGCAGCAAGCATGCTGGGAAGACTACCGGTTGGTGTCTTCTAGAGGTCGTCGTCCTCGCCATCGTCATCGCGGGCTAGCCAGGTGGCGAACTTATCGATCGCGTTCTCGAACTCTGGGTGTAAATCGACGAAGATACGCATTCGGTCAGCAAGGAAGATCGCGGTGAATTCTTCCTCGGCCCGCCGTTGTTCAAACTCCTCGATACCTCGATCTGTTGCGTACATAGTTAAAACCCAATCTCGCGCAGTCAGCTTGGCTTAGTCGAGGAACGCGTCAGCGAGCAACCGCTTCTGTTCCCGATCGAATACCGAATGCAGACCAGTCGCGGTGGCCGCAGACGCTGGCCGCGTCGTGCTCTCTAGTAATCGGTCAAGATGCGGAACAAGATTCAACAACATGTAAGGCCAGGCACCCTGATTCTCTGGCTCTTCTTGAACCCAGCGCAGTTTCGCGTCTGCGGGTAGGTGATCGAGAGTCTCTCGAATGTCACCGACGGCCAGTGGGTACAGCCGCTCTACTCGCACGATTGCTACGTCTTTGCGGCCCAACCGTTCGCGTTCCGCGAAGAGTTCCCAGGTGATCTTTCCCGAGCACAGTAGGACGAGTGATACATCATCGGAATTGACGGAGGTGTCGTCGATAACAGGGCGGAAGCGGCCATGTGTGAACTCCTCCGTCGGCGATGCTGCCGCCTTCAGGCGAAGCATCGATTTTGGGGTGAAGATAATCGCAGGTTTGTGATGTGCCGACAGCGCCTGCCAGCGTAGGAGGTGGAAGTAGGACGCTGGCGTCGAGGGCATGGCGACGGTCATATTGTTCTGCGCAGCCATCTGAAGAAAGCGCTCAGGTCGAGCCGAAGAGTGATCGGGTCCTTGACCTTCGTAGCCATGGGGGAGTAAGAGCACCACCCCGCTGCGCTGTTGCCACTTCTGCTCACTACTGCTAATGAACTCATCGACGATTGTTTGGGCACCGTTAGTGAAGTCACCAAACTGAGCTTCCCATAGGACCAGGGCGGCGGGATTGGCCACGGAGTAGCCGTACTCAAAACCCATGGCGGCGTACTCGCTCAAGAGCGAGTCCCAGACATAGAACTTGCCTTGGTCTGGTGACAGATTCTTTAGCGGAGTGTAGTCCGCCCCCGTGACTCGGTCGACGATGACAGCGTGGCGTTGGCCAAAGGTGCCCCGGCGTGAATCCTGACCAGACAGCCGAACGTCTCGGCCCTCAAGTAGTAGTGATCCAAAGGCGAGCGTCTCACCCATCCCCCAGTCGATCGTTCCGTCCTCAACCATCTGGGCACGGCGCTGTAGTTGGGGTTTGAGTCGATCATGAACGGTGAGTTCTTCGGGAAGATCGATCTGGGTCGCTACGATCCGTTTGACCTCTTCAGCGCTGATAGCGGTGTCAATAACTGCCGGGTACTTCGGCGGGATAACGATATCGCCATCGTCAAAGTCGGTATCTTCTCTGGTCTCAGAAAAGACCCGCTCAAGCTGGAGTTGATAGTCGCGAAGTGCCTGTTGCGCCTCCTCCACCGTGATGTCACCCCGGCCGATAAGAGATTCGGTGTAGATCTTCCGGACCGACCGCTTATCGTCGATGATGTTGTACATAAGCGGCTGGGTCAGCGAGGGATCGTCAGCCTCGTTGTGTCCGCGCTTCCGATAGCACAGCATGTCGATCACGACATCTTTGTTGAATGTCTGGCGGTACTCAAAAGCCAGCGCAGCCACGCGCACACACGCTTCTGGGTCGTCCCCATTCACGTGGAAGATCGGAGCCTGAATCATTCGTGCCACATCTGAGGCATACACCGATGACCGACTTGCACCAGGCGAGGTCGTGAACCCGACCTGGTTATTGACGATGAGGTGGAGCGTGCCACCAGTCCGGTACCCACGTAGTTGCGAGAGGTTGAGGGTCTCGGCAACGACGCCCTGACCAGCGAAGGCTGAGTCGCCGTGCATCAGCACTGGCAGGATCGGGAACTCGTAGCTGCGGTCCAAGAGATCCTGCTTTGCCCGAGTGATCCCCTCGAGCACGGGGTTGACGGCCTCGAGGTGGGATGGGTTGGCCGCGAGGTAAACCTCGACAGATTGGCCCGATGCAGCGGTGAAAGTGCCTTCTTGCCCGAGGTGGTATTTCACGTCACCAGAGCCCTGTACTGAGTCCTCGTCGACTTGTCCTTCAAACTCTCGGAAGATCTGTGTGTAGGACTTATCGGCGATGTTGGCAAGCACGTTGAGGCGGCCACGGTGCGGCATTCCAATACACACCTCTGCGAGTTCAGCATCGGCCGAGTTCGTCAGGATCTCATCCAAAATGGTGATCGCCGACTCTCCACCCTCGAGGCTGAATCGCTTCTGACCGACGTACTTCGTTTGCAGGAAGTTCTCAAAAGCTTCGGCTGCGTTGAGACGACGAAGAATTCCGAACTGCTCGTCGCGACCAGGCGCCGAGTAGCTTCGCTCGATTCGATACTGAATCCAGGCGCGTTGCTCGGGTGACTGGATATGCATGTACTCGATACCGATTGTTCGGCAATAGGAGTCGCGCAGGACCCCCAAGATGTCGCGCAATTTCATGAACGGGCGCCCACCGAAACCGCCAGTAGCAAACTCCCGGTCAAGATCCCAGAGGGTAAGACCATGCGAGGCGATGTCTAAGTCAGGATGCGATCGCTGGGTGTGCTCCAAGGGATCGATATCGGCCATTAAGTGGCCGCGCACCCGGTATGCGTGGATGAGCTGCTGAACCCGAGCTGTTTTGGAGACTTGGTCGTCGTGACCGTGGGCGATATCGCGCGCCCAGCGGATCGGCTCGTAGGGAATCTTTAATGCCTTGAAGATCTCGTCGTAGAAGTCATCCTCGCCGAGTAGTAGCTCATGAATGCGTTTGAGAAAAGCACCTGATTGCGCGCCCTGGATGATGCGGTGGTCGTACGTGGACGTCAGCGTCATGACCTTACTGACGCCTTGTC
>JBLHZE010000224.1:0-3713 GCA_047631015.1 Actinomycetes bacterium | reverse complement strand
ACGGGAGTCCGTGGGTCGGCGATTCTGCGTTTCATGTTGCCCATTCGATGGGCCGTAATGAGCTGTCAGAGCTTTATTTGTTGGGGTCTACCCCTGCGCAGTACCCCTCCTCAAGGATTTCTTGAGGCAGTTGTGACCCGTCCATACAGAGCTTCTCGTTCGTCTCGGCCGCGTCGTCCCACTCACCATCGCGCGCTGTATAGAACTCCAGGACGCTGCCGTTCGGCTCTTTAAATTCGGCAGCGGCCCAATAGGTACCCGACTTCGAGGCGCATTCGAATCTCTCGATCGTTCCATCACCATTCATACCCGCTGTCAGTGCTTCCGCGGTGCATGCTGGCTCATCCGAATTGTTGGGGGACGGGCTTTGCGAACCTTCTGAATCGGTGACGGTTACCGTTGGGGTCGATGCGGTATCGGTGCTGGGTGAACAACCTGTGGCGGCGCCGACAAAAAGCAGGCACGCGCTCACCCCGATGGCACCCCTAAAAACTAATTTCATGTGAGACTCCCTTTCGGTTGTGGCAACAATGATTCAAGCCCAGTTTCGGCCAAAAGTGGTCCGTCTGCGCTATCGAAGATTACCGCCGATTACTGCAGGACACTGCATCCCGTGCGGCTACGGCACGCAATCACCGACCCGCGGACTCCTGTGGGTCGGTGATTGTGTGTGTATCTTGCTCAGTGTTCGTGCTCAGCTCAGCTATTTAGAGCAGTAAGGCCGGAGCTCTGAAGGTAGGTTTACCTGCTCTTTACAGAGCTTCACTTGATCTCTTTCGTACCACTCACCATCGCGCGCCGACCAAAAAATCGTGTCACCGCCCGAAAATGTGGCAGCAGCCCAATAGGTAGCTGACATATCGGGAGTACTTTCAGTCCTGGCGCAAGTGAATCTGTCGATCGAGCCAGGGTCGCCATTCAGACCCTCGGTCAGTGCTTCCTTGGTGCATGCTGGCTCACCCGAATTGTTGGAGGACGGGCTTTGCGAACTTTCCGACTCGGTGACGGTTATCGTTGGCGTTGGGGTCGATGCGGTATCGGTGCTGGATCCACAACCTGTGGCGGCGCCGACAAAAAGCAGGCACGCGCTGACCCCGATGGCACCCCTAAAAACTAATTTCATGTGAGACTCCCTTTCCGTTGTGGCAACAATGATTCAAGCCCAGTTTCGGCCAAAAGTGGTCCGTCTGCGCTATCGAAGGTTACCGCTGATTACCGCGGGACACTGCATCCTGCGCAGCAAAGCCTTTCGACTTTGCGTCGAGCAGGCCCTGGGAGACCACTAGCGGCGAATGTGGTCATCAACGCGTCGAAATGAGCGCCATGACAGAAGACAAAGAGCTGGGATGATGAGACCGACGACGAAGAGGGCGGCACCGGTGCCGAGAACTAGGAGGGCGGCGTGTGCGGCGATGGCGCCGAGGGCGCTGCTCGCTTTGCGTACTGTCATCGCGACGCCGAGTGTGCGGCCGATTGTGTCCTGCTCGAGTGCGAGTTGTGTCTGACGTGCCAGGAGTCCTGCTCCAACATATGCCCCGACGCCAAACGCAAACATCAGGGCGATAACGACTGCCGACTCCAGCGCGATGTCGGTCGCATCGAGCACCACGAGAGCGATAGCGATGACGACAACGCCGTATGTCAGCGTCCAGATCGCTGCTCCAATCCGGGCCGCGGCGTGTATTGAGGCAAGCCTAGGTATGAACCCAATGCTGAAGACCCCGCCCAATCCCATAGCCGCGAGCAACCATGCATATCCGCCTGCATCGCCAGGGAAGAGATAGAGAGAAACAGCGAGAAGGACGACGGTCACGTATACCTGAACACCTTCTTTCACGGCGTCGAATATCACGAGGATCCGCGCGTCGTGATTCCTCCAAAGGATCCGGGCGCCTACAGACAGCGAGCGGACTACGGAGCCGGTACTCACAGATCTCGCCCGACTGACGGCCTTTTCGCTGATCCCGATTACGCAGGCGCCCTGCCCGACCAATAAAGCTGCCAGCCCGATGAATGCGACGCCGGCGCCGAAGTGTGTGATGAGTAAAGCGCCCAGCAAAAGACCGAAGACTTGGCCAACGGCATCCAGCGTACTCGCGACGAGGTTCGACGCGGTCAGAGTAGCTTGGCTCGGTGCCTGCGCTCGCAAGAAGGCAAATACGGCAGGTCGTACAACGGTCCGCGCCGCACCGACGATCGCTATCGCCAGATAAACAATCCAGAGCGGCCAATCGAGATAGAACACAAGCGCGGAACAAGCAATCGCGGCGGCTCCAGTCAGGCCGGAAGCGAGCAAAATCGTCTTATGTTTGAATCGGTCTGTCGCGATGTTAATGAACGGAGCGAGCAGCGCCGCCGGCACGTATTGTGCGACGAAGACGAGCGTCGCCGCAGTGAGACCTACTCGCGAATACACATATATAGGGATTACGGCCGACGCGTACCAGCTCGCGGCGTTACTCGCGCTCCAAGAGAGTTCAACTCGGAGCAGATCGCGATCGGCGATCACGCTCGACCAAGTGCTCCAACGAGTGGTCACAGACACGGCGCGGATTGGTCTACCCGGCGCAAAATCTCGACGAACCTGAGCAGCCGAGGCTGACCCCCGTAAACCCGGGCTAACAAACCCATGCCGACACCTTCCGTAAACGTTCCAGCCCCAATGACCCCACGACATCACCGCACCCGGCAGGAGATCTATACACCCCTTATTGTTGCCGATTTGGGACGCGCATGCCCACGATGCCGCTAGATGGGCTTTTTTGGAACAGGAACGATTGGCCGCTTACGCCAGCGGAATCATAGCCATCATTGTCCGACTGCTTCCTGTACCGCCAGTGGGTAATGGCTATGTGTGGCGTTACAGATCGCTGCGGAGAGTTTTTTTTAAGGAGCAGTTCGTTGATGTGCGCACCGGAACGCAAGGTGTCAGCCCACGGTGTCAGGTCAGGTGACATTCTCAGTAGTTCCGCCGCTAACTCCTCGGCCGTAGAAAAGGTTCTTAGGTCTTTCCGTATGGCGTCTTCGTGGAATGCGCGAGCCAAAACGCTTCGGTGAGCCTGCTCGATAGAAGTGGCGGGCGTTCCGACGGCTATGGCCTTGTGCAGGCTGGTTTGCCTGACTATCCGATGTAGTTCGTCGATAGGGAGCTTCACCAACTCGTCCCAAAACTTGTCCCGTATCGCGTCTTCCTCGGCGGCTACTTCCGCCGCGTGTACGCGGTCAGCGGCATCTTGCGCGGCCCTGGCCGCTTCGCTTTCCGCTTTCCGTTGTGCCTCTTTCGCTTTCGTCACCGTTGGACTTTCTACGGTGGTGGTCACGAGTGATAGCTCTACGAGCTTCTTCCGTAGGAAGCCAGCTGGTGTGCGAATGGTCGGCGGCAAGGCGGTTGTGTGCAGGTCACGGGTGCACCAAATGGTTACGTCTTCAGTCGTCCAACCGGCGTCGTCTATCTCGGCCAGAACTTCACCGCAGATACGCAGGTATTGGGCCTCACCTGACTTTTTCGCCGGGTAGTCAAACCCGTATGCGGTCAGTGCTGCGCGGAGAAGTTCTTTGTGGGTCTCGTTCGTTGTTGAGAAATTTCCCCCCTGGTTTTCGACCTTGGGTGTGTAAACGATGAGGTTTGTGGAGCTGGGGGGTTAGGGGGTCCTGGTTCTTTATAGGTAACGGCTTCGCCCCCCTTAGCAGTAACCGTCTCGGCGCCGGGGGGC
>JBLHZE010000223.1:0-3715 GCA_047631015.1 Actinomycetes bacterium | reverse complement strand
TCGAAATCGAGATAGCTGTGAATGCGCTCGGAACGACGACTGTCGGTCCGTCTTCCAGCGGATCGGTGAAAAACATGATGACTATGACACGGCCATAGAAGAACGCGGCTGTGGCACTGAGGATTACGGCCACGAGGATGAGCCATCCTGCGCCACTGGCATATCCGGCCTCAAACACTGCGAACTTCCCGATGAACCCACCGGTCAGCGGAATCCCGGCGAAACTGAGGAGGAAGACCGCAAAAGTCCCGGCCACCCAGGGTGACCGCTTACCAAGACCTGCCCATGACGAAAGGTGAGTTGCCTCCCCAGTCGAGTCCCGCACCAGCGTGACAATGCCGAATGCCCCAATCGTTGAGACTCCGTAGGCGAGCAGGTAGAACATCGCTGCCGCGAGACCTTCTTCGCTGGTTGCGATAACCGCAATCAACAGGAAGCCGGCGTGGGCAATCGAGGAGTAAGCGAGCATCCGCTTCATGTCGGTCTGCGTCAGCGCCAACACAGTACCGACCAGCATTGTGAGGATCGCAATGATCCAAAATGCCGGTACCCAGTCCCAGCGTAGACCGCCGAGCGCGACGTACATGATTCGCAGCAGAGCACCGAAAGCGGCGACCTTCACACATGCAGCCATAAAGCTGGTAATCGGCGTTGGGGATCCCTGATAGACATCCGGTGCCCACTGGTGGAATGGCACCGCAGCGATCTTGAACAGCAATCCGACGCTAAGTAATGCGACACCGGCGAGTAGCAGTCCGTTGGGACCCGCCTGGGTGGTAATCGCATCGGCAATTCCGCCCAGATCGACCGTTCCGGAAAAGCCGTACAGCATCGCAGCGCCGTAGATGAAGAACCCGGAGCTGAAGGCACCGAGCAAGAAGTACTTCATTGCTGCTTCTTGGCTGAGCAAACGGCGTCGACGAGCGATACCGGCCATCAGATACAGCGGCAGAGACATGACCTCAAGGCCCACGAACAGAATCAACAGATCTGTTCCCGAGACAAAGATCAACATGCCGGTCACACTGAAAAGGAACAGCGGCCACACTTCCGTGGTCAGCCATCCGCGGCGGGTGAACTCACGCTCATCTTCACTACCTGGGAGCGCATTGGCTCTCGCCGCGAAGGCGTCACCGGCAGGGTCAGCATCCCGCTCGGCGATCAGCAGCGCCGCCATCATCGCGAGGACCAAAATCGTGCCCTGCAGGAAGAGCGCAGGACCATCCACCGCAATTACCCCAGCACCGGCGAGCGAGCGCACCCCGGACAATCCGGCTACCAATATGAAGGCAACAATCAAGGTGCCGAAGACTAGGAAGAGCTGGACAGTGCGGCGCGCGGCGCGCGGGACGAAGGCCTCCACGAGCACCGAGATAACGGCCATACTGAATAGGACAAGGAGGGGAGTGAGGTTGCGATACTCCAGGTCGGGAAGCTCCCAACGAGTCACTTCTGCAAGGTTCTGGGTCAGGAATGCGGTCATGGCGCAGTGCTCCCCTCGCCGGTTGATTCAGCGGTCTCTGGACTCGATTCATCCTCCGGTAAAAGCTCTGGCACAGGATCGGTTACCCCCACTTGAACCATCACCCGTTCAACTGCTGGGTTGATGACGTCCAATGCCGGCTTCGGGTAAACACCGAGCGCCACGAGTAGCACCAGCATTGGAATGACAGCAATTGCCTCGCGGCCCTTGATATCGGTCATCTTCTTACAGCTATCAATCACCGGTCCGGTCATCGTGCGCTGGTACATCAACAGGATGTAGAGCGCCGCGAAGACAATTCCGGTGGTCGCGATAACGGCAGCAACCGTGTACTTCTCGAATGTTCCTACCAAGACCAAGAACTCACTGATGAAGCTCGCCATACCCGGCAATGCCAGCGAACTCAGGCCGGCGATGAGGAACAACCCCGCCAAGACTGGTGCAACGCGATAGACGCCGCCGTAATCCTTGACCAACCGCGAACCGCGTCGCGTCATCAGGAACCCGACGATCAGGAAGAGCGCACCAGTCGAGAAACCGTGGGTAAGCATGTAGAACGTGGACCCGCTTTGCGCCAGAGTCGTCATCGCGAAGATACCCAGAACGATGAACCCAAAGTGCGAGATCGAGGTGTAGGCAATAAGCCGCTTGAGATCTGTCTGCCCCACAGCTAGTAATGCGCCATAGATGATGCCGATCACCGACAACGTGATGATGACAGGCGCGTAGAACACCGACGCAGCAGGGAAGATCGGCAGACAGAGCTTCAGCATTCCGAACGTGCCGACCTTGTCGAGCACGCCGACTAATAGGACGGCGGTGCCCGGAGTAGACGCCGACGCCGCATCCGGCAGCCAGGTGTGGAATGGGAACAGCGGTGCCTTAATCGCGAAGGCGATGAAGAAGCCCAAGAACAGCAACTTTTGTGTTCCCGGATCGATATTGAGATTTGTCAGCGTTGTGAAGTCAAACGTTCCCTGACCCAGTTCATTCGCGCTGGCAACATAGAGCCCGATCAGTGCGACGAGCATCAGCAACCCGCCGACGAGGCTGTATATCAGGAACTTGACAGCCGCGTACTGCCGTCCTGGGCCGCCGTACCGTCCGATCAGGAAGTAGACCGGAATTAGCATCGCCTCGAAGAAGACGTAGAACAAGAAGACATCCGTCGCGGCAAACACACCGATCATGAATGTCTCAAGCACGAGGAAGAGTGCGAAGTAACCCTTCACGCTTCCGATTGAGTCATCGGCATCGTTCCAGCCAGCCAGAATAACCAGTGGCACCAAGATGGCGGAAAGCGCAATCAGAATCAGTGAGATCCCGTCGACACCAACCTGATACGAGATTCCGAACGTCGGGATCCAGGAGTACGACTCGACGAACTGGAACTCCGCAGTGGAGTCGGCGTCGAACTGGAACGCCATCCCGATGACGAGAAGTAACGGAACCGCGCTAAAGAACAAGGCGAGTCGTTTTGCCAACTCGGTCTTCGCTGCTGGCAGCAGCATCAAGACAACGGCACCAACGAGGGGTACCAGCCCAATCGTGGTGAGCCAAGAGAACGACTGCATGCCGGTCACATCCTCACCAGAATCATGGCGATGATCAATAAGACCGCGCCAGCGAGCATGGACAGTGCGTAAGAACGAGCAAAGCCTGTTTGGATCCGCCGCATTCGGCCCGAGAGACCACCGACGGCGGCGGCAGTCCCGTTGACGATGCCGTCAATGGCCCGACTGTCGACGAAGACCAGCGAGCGAGTCAACCATTGACCTGGGCGCATGAAAACGGCCTCGTTGAAGGCATCACCGTAAAGCTCATCACGGGCAGCGACGGTCAACGCAGAAACATGTTGCGGCGGGGTAATCGGAACTCCTCGTCGGTACTGCAGGTAGGCGATCGCGCCACCGACCAGGACGAATGTGAGGCTTATTGACTCCAACAGGAGGCTGGTAATCGGCAGTTCGCCTTTCTCGAATCCGGTCACCGGCGCAAGCCAGGTCTCGATCGCTCCTGCGAGAACGAAGCCGGCGATCAGCGACAAGATACCCATGATCCCCATTGGAATGAGCATGATCTTCGGCGACTCATGCGGATGTTGATTGTTCTCAGTCCAGCGCGCCTTCCCGGTGAACGTCATCGTCCACAAACGCGTCATGTAGAACGACGTGATGCCAGCTCCGACGAGCGCCGCCGCGCCTGCCCAGAAGTTGACGCTGAAGGACGCTT
>JBLHZE010000222.1:0-3736 GCA_047631015.1 Actinomycetes bacterium | reverse complement strand
CGCCAAAACCACTACGGCGAACAACGGAGCGGCAATCGGCCACCAACGGGCCACGGGCGAGGAAGCGCTTGCAGACATGCGCACACTCTTACAGACCGGGGCTGCGCAACTGTGATCCAGTCGGTCTATCTCTGGCGAAGAGTTCGCGCTATGCTGGCATCCTTACTTTGGGCGTCATTGGCACGACGATCTCGCAGCGGGCAGGGCGCGTGTACGCTCCTCACCTCGCGAGGATACAGATGCTTTTCAATCCGAAAAGCACGAAAATAAAGCCAATGCAGTGCAGCTACCTGAATCCGACTCCGTCGTGGAATTGGAAGAATCGGCTGCCGACTCGCAGACACTGCTCTTAGAGCTAACGCACAGAGTTCGGTGCAGCGCAACCATCCCGGTCACGCTGTCGCTAACGGCCATGTGTTCCCTGACGACGTCTGTGGAGTCACAACAGCGCCGCTCTTGCGTAGAAGTTCACGACCAGTAATGGAGACAGTCATGCCAGAAAGCCCAACCACTCACACAGAACTAGTAGATGATTCCGCGGATCGGACAGCCCGCAAGCCGCGGAATAAGAAGTCCAGTACGACCCCGAAATTTACCGACTTTAATATCCCTGATCCGATTATAGATTTACTCCGCGCCGAGGGTATTCGTGAGCCATTCCCGATTCAATCAGCGACGCTGCCCGATTCGCTCGCTGGACGAGATGTCCTGGGACGAGGCCGGACAGGCTCAGGAAAAACGCTTGCATTCGTGCTGCCGGTCGTCACACGGCTGTGTAGTCCACGCAAGAAAACCGCCGCCGGGCGACCCCGGGCCATCATCCTGGCACCGACGCGCGAACTCGCGAATCAGATCAACGACGTCCTCAGCCCAATCGCGGCCGAGGTCGGCCTGAGCACGGTGACAATATACGGCGGCATCAGCCCAGTTCCGCAACTGAATGCGCTGCGTCGCGGCGTCGATATCGTCGTGGCTTGCCCAGGACGACTACTCGATCACCTACGGGCAGGGAAGCTACAGCTCAACGCCGTCGAGATAACCGTCATCGACGAGGCCGACCACATGGCCGACCTCGGATTTCTCCCCGACGTGCGAAAAATCCTTGATGCAACACCGCAGACGGGACAACGTCTGCTGTTCTCAGCGACCTTGGATAAGGACGTCAATGTCATCGTGCGTCGGTACCTGCACGACCCGCTGACCTTCGATGTGGATCCCGGGGACCGCGATCCACACGCTGATATTGATCACCACGTGCTGCTCGTTGACTCCGGAGATCGCGTCGCCGTCATCGCCGAGCTCACCAAGCCTGGCGGACGCACAATCGTGTTCACTCGGACCCGGCACGGCGCAACGAAACTTCGCGAACAGCTGCGAAAAAACGGTGTCTCAGCGGTTGAACTACACGGGATGCTTAGCCAGTCAGCTCGTGCCCGAAACCTCGAGTCCTTCACTAGCGGTCGATCAAGCACGCTCGTAGCAACCGACGTTGCTGCTCGCGGTATTCACGTTGACGACGTCGGCCTGGTGATTCACGCGGACCCACCCGCGGAGTCCAAGGCATACCTTCACCGTTCTGGTCGAACCGCTCGAGCCGGTGCCAAGGGGACTGTCGTGACGATGTCCACGGGTAAGCAGATCCGCGGTGTTCGTCAATTGACCGCACGGGCCAAAATCAAACCGACCGAAAACCGGGTAGCCCCAGGAAACGAACTGCTGGCAACGCTGGCAGCCGCTCCGATGGCCCCGAGCTCTTCACGCAACGACAGCTCGAGCAGAAACCAAACCGAGGATCGACCAACTCAGCGCAAACGTCCAACGAACCGTTCGCGATCAGGGTGGGCGAAAGCCAAGCCGAAGACCAAGTCAAAATCGAAGAGCTCCTACAACAGTTCCGGCGATGGTAAGAGCCCTCACAAAGGCAAACCACGGCACGGTTCACAGACGCGCGACGGCCAATCGGCGAAGAGCCGCGAGCGAGTCAGTAGCCATTACTGACTTCTCAGGGTCCCGATATGAGTTCACAAAGACGTGACGCTGCCACTGGCGAGAACAGAGACGACCCGATCGATCGCACGATCAGGTCCTTCAATGCCCGGCGGGGCCGGGTTCGCTCGGGAACTGCCGACGCATTGGAGCGCCTCTGGCCTGTCTGGGGAGTCGATGTCGACGATGACTTCACGCTGTCATCGCTCTTCTCCGATTCCAATGGGGAGGTCCCAGGTGCTGATCTCATCCTTGAGATCGGCTGTGGGATGGGCGAAACAACGCTTGCGATGGCGGCGGCCGAACCCGAACGTCAGCTACTCGCCGTGGATGTTCATACCCCTGGGCTGGGCGCCATCCTGCGCGGTTGCGAGAGCGAGGGGCTGACGAATATTCGGGTGGCACGGGGAGACGCAGTTGCGCTGCTGTGTGATCGGATACCGGTTAATTCACTCAGTGAAATAAGAATCTTCTTCCCTGACCCATGGCCGAAGCTTCGCCATAGAAAGCGGCGTTTGATTCAGCCGGAGTTCGTCTGTCTCGCCGCGTCAAGACTACAAAACAGCGGCCTGTTTCACTGTGCCACCGACTGGCCAGAGTACGCAGACCAGATGCTACGAGTGATGACAGCAGAACCGACCCTGCGCAATACTGCGCGAGGCTTCGCGCCACGGCCAAAACATCGGCCAATCACCCGCTTCGAGCTTAAAGGGATCGAAAAGGGCCACCCGATTGCTGATGTGATCTTCACTAAGAATGAGGCGTTTGTCTAAATCCGAAACGGATCGCACACCTCGCTGATCCAGAGCTACCCGCGCAAGGAATCCATAGTTCCAGGACCTCCGCCAACACTTGGGCAGCAGTTGTCGCGTCGGTTCTGGCATCACACACGGGCAAGTAAGGGCTGACTCTCAAAACTCAGCACGGTCACGCTCAGGCTGCATCTGAGGCATTCCAATGCCTAGGCTGGCTAGTTATGAACTGGAGCGGACTATCAACACCCAAGTGGCCGGGAAAGATCTCGAACGAGGACGCGAAGACCAAGATCGGTGAGAAGCTGGCCGCCCGGGCTCAGGATGGCCAAGTCATCGGTATCGGTTCAGGGTCGACGAGCTTCTTAGCGCTGCTGGCGCTTGCCCAACGTGTCAACCACGAAAGTCTTGCCATCCGTTGTGTCCCCACGTCACTTGAAATCGAGTCCTACTGCACCGCGCTAGGTCTGTCGGTCACGACTCTGGTTAATTCCCGGCCCGATTGGGCCTTTGATGGTGCCGACGAGATCGACCCAGGACACAACCTCATCAAAGGACGTGGAGGTGCATTTGTTCGAGAGCAACTCGTCTTCGCGTCCGCTCCCAAGAGAGTCATTTTGGTTGACGAATCGAAGTTTGTTCCCACTCTTGGAGAGAAGTTCAGCGTTCCGCTGGCAGTGGTCCCTGAGGCGGCGAACCTTGTGCGGATGACCGTGAGCGCTGAACTCGGAACAAGCCCAACTGTTCGGCCAGCGGGCGGCAAGGATGGTGGAGTCATCGATGAGCAGGGAAGTCTCGTGATGGATCTGAAAATTGATGGCAGCCGCAGTCCATCCGAGCTCGAACGCTTCCTCCTGACGGTTCCCGGGATTAGCGCGACTGGGCTCTTCGTCGGCTACGAGATGGAAGTCATCACATAGCCCTTAGGTGCGAACGTTTCGCTTCTTTATCCCGGTCGCTTAGTCGAGCTGGCTCGACGGAAGAATCATCGGCCGCAT
>JBLHZE010000221.1:0-3805 GCA_047631015.1 Actinomycetes bacterium | reverse complement strand
TCGTTTTGGACCCGAGCTCGGACAACGGCTGCAAAAATGAGCCACAAGACAAAGACAGCTGGCGCGATTGCAACTCCGAGGTGATCGCTGGGCTACCGATTTGGTCGGAATTCATGTTCAGTTACGACCTCAAAGACGGCATCTTGGCCCTTTACTCGAAACGCTGACAGCGAGGACGAATCGAGCGACATCGAGCCGCAGAGGTCTGGCGACCACGATCTTCACCGGGACATCGCCGTATCCACTGGCTGCCACTTAGCTATCTACTTAGGCTCTGGCTCCACCCAAGCCCGAAGCCCAGCGCAGCCAGGCCGGGGGCCCACCACCCCTTCCTATCTCAGACTTTGAGCGGCGAACAAAGGCACTATGTCCAATATGCAGCCGGAAGATCGCGGCGTAGCTTCAGGTAGCAACATGGCGCTACGCCTTGCGGGCGCATTATTTGGCTTTGCCGGTGGATTGGCATTGGTGAACTTCTTCGACAACCAAGTCCTTCCTGGATTCGACCTAGTATCAGGCGAGGTGGCCTCCAGCGTTGACCTGCTAATCATCGGTGACGTGCCGAAGCGGGTGCAAGTGCTGCTGCTGCGTCACCAACAGCGGCGATGACACGGTGTCGGTGACCGAAGTGCCGCCAGTGGACAAGCAGGGCGGCGTCAGACCTGCGGGTGCCCTTGTTAACGGAATTTAGTAAGGGTACCCTTACTAAATTAACCCAAGGAGGTCCAAAGTGAACGCCAAGGTAATGGCCGCAGCGATCCAGTTAGAGAGGAGTCTTCAGGCGATAAGGCTCGAAGACTGCTCGCTCAGCCACGACCGCGCGAGAGCGGCGAGGAACGGCCACGCCTGGAGTGAGATCCTGGACGCGGCCGTGGGCGGACTGCGAGGGCTGACGGCCCTTGCAGAGTTCGAACGAGCGGTCATTGACCTGCAGACAGTTGAGCCATCATTGACTGCCGCCCTGCTAGGAGAGGCGTTAACGATGCCGGTATCGTCGAAGCGGGCCGCCTTTGTAATCGACAACGCGAAGCCTGGTTCCATGGTCAACAGGGGCCCGCGTGCTGTTCGGTGCGAGCCCGCCAACCTCGCGACAAGCCTGCAAGCAACGCCCGCACAGTTCGTCTAACGATTCCGCTGCCGAGGGTGGCCCTGAGCGGAATGCGTCCGTCAACGAACGAGGCCTATTTGAGAGCGCAAACTGACTCACCACTGACTGAGCTTGGTTTATTGGTTCAAATCGAAACCGGCTGACGGTTCCGGCTGCAGTGTTTTCCTTGGTCAGAGATTATATTGATCTTGGAGCCGCCTAAGAGAGTCGAACTCTTGACCTACGCATTACGAGTGCGTTGCTCTACCAACTGAGCTAAGGCGGCCGGTCGTGCGAGACTAACGGTACCTAATGGTGTTCGGGTATGACCTCCCAGCCAGCCTTACCCGACTGAGTATCAGCCTCGGCATTCCTCCTGCTCGAGGCACTGTCTTGGCGGTGCGCCGCAGGGCGCGCGATGTAGCAGCAATCCGTCGCCCGCCGCGTCGGTGTCGGGCTGTGCCAAGTGTGCGGGAATGCCCAACGCGTTCTTTGAACGGACCTACCCCTGGCTTGGATTGTGAGTCGGCTACATCCACGGCATATAACGCAACGGCTGGCAGTCCGAGTCAGTGGCGCTCTGCCGACCTCAATTTCCGGTGGGTCATAATGACGGGTCTATCTGTTTACCTAGTGCCAGAGGAGATCCATCGTGGCTCGCTTCGTTACAACGGTCGAATCCAGCGCAACGCCGGAAGCGGCGTTCGACCTGATTGCCGACTTCGGCAACATCATGGCCTGGGATCCGGGCATCGGTTCCGCTGAACGCCTCGATGATGGACCGCTAGGCGTGGGTTCACGCTTCCGAGTCGAATCAGTTTTTGGGCCACGACGGATTCCGCTGGAGTACGAGGTGCTCGAGTGGGTCGAACCTAAGTTCGCGGTCCTGCAAGCCAGCTCGCGCGATTTTACGTCCTACGACGTCATCTCGGTGGCCACGATCTCCGGCGGATCAGCGGTGACCTACGACGCGGATCTTCGGCTGCATGGCGCCCGCCGGATCTTCGACTTGCCGCTGCTGGCGGCCTTCCAGATCATCGGTAGGCGCGCGGAATCAGGAATGCGTCGCGAACTTGCCAAGGCTGGCAAAGAGTAGGCAAACGAGCGGCCGTGGCATCACACCGCAGCCGATACGCGCAGAGGCATCTGCCCTCACGCGCGCGACCGCGGTTGAAATTAGCGAGCTGCTAGCGCCTTATCGATCATCGCGGCTAGTGCCGGTTTCGACTGTGCGCCGACGGCTTGATCGACGATCTCACCTTGGTCCAGGAGCAGCAGCAGGGGGATACTTCGCGCCTCGTACTTCGCGGCGGTGGCAGGCGACTCGTCAACGTTAACCTCGACCACCTTGAGGCGACCCGCATATTCCTTAGAGAGCTCCTCCAGAATCGGGGCGACCATCCGGCACGGGGCACACCACGGTGCCCAAAGGTCCAGGATCACCAGCGGAGCGGCGTCCACTGCGCCAACGATCGTTGAGTCGATTGCGGGAACCAACCACGGCAATTCGGCTTTGCAGTTCCCGCAACGCGGGAGCCCGCTGGAGGCCACAGGCGTTCGGTTCCGAACCCCGCAGGATGGGCACGCGACGAGTCCGGTATCTGGCATGGAATTAATTATCTCCATGCGCGCGGTCTTTGCAACGTAAAGCTGGCAATCGAGCGTCATACTGTGATGATGCGAGTTTCGGCGAGAGTGGACTATGCGATTCGGGCCGCCGCCGAGATGGCCGCCAAGCCCGGCCAATCACTGAAAGCCGAGGCTCTTGCTAAAACCCAGGGAATCTCCGTGAGCTTTCTGGAGACAATCCTGGGAGATCTGCGGCGCGCGGGGCTGGTCGCCAGCCAGCGTGGTCGCGCTGGGGGTTATCAGCTAGCGCGCGGCCCTGCCGACATCAGCGTTGCCGACGTGGTGCGCGCCGAGACGGGCAACCTCTTCGATATCTACGGCCACCGTCCAGAGGATATGGAATATTCGGGGGCTGCGACCCACCTCACCGATGTTTGGGTTGCGGCTAGATCCGCCTATCGCCAGGTTCTTGAAGACGTCACGCTGGCTGATCTTGTGACAGGCGTCTTTGGCCCCGATGTCGTCACCCTTATCGAACGACCAGATTCGTGGAATTCCCACGGTCCCACCTAGATTCTCCACATCGAGCTTACGAGTGACTAAGTCACGGACCGCTAACTCTTGGGTGCCTCGTCGGATTGGGCGGGGTTGGCCGGATCGGTCGTGGGAGCCAGTGCTGCAAGCTGCACCCTGATCTCGCGCAGCTCTGTCATCACGTCGCCCTCGTTCTTCTGGGTACGTTGGACGAACCAGGTCGCAACACTCGCCGTGATGATTCCGATAAATGAGATTCCGACCATCATCAGGCCGAAGGCAACGAATCGGCCCGGGACGGTTACCGGGAATACATCGCCGTAGCCGACGGTAGTCACCGTGACACCAGACCACCAAAGTGCGTCTCCGAAGTTCAAGATATTTGCTTCTGGAGCACCCCGCTCAGCGTCCAACATAGCCAAGCTGGCGACGACCAGTATGAACCCCGTTGCCAGTAGGGCGGAGGTCACAGTTCGACCCACGGCGAAGCGTCCCGCGCGGGAGACCAGAAAGTTCTCGGCAGTGAACACGCGCAGGACACGTAGCGGGCGCAACATCGGCAAGACGACAAGGGCGAGGTCGACCGGGTGGCGTAGAACGTAAGACCCGGGACGC
>JBLHZE010000220.1:0-3820 GCA_047631015.1 Actinomycetes bacterium | reverse complement strand
CAACTACGGCGTAGCTGGAGCGGATGTCCCATCGGTCTGCTCGCTCTACTACTGGTGAGTTCTGTCAGTCGGCCAACTGCTGGGACAGACACCCCTGCCGGCTACCCGCACTTCCACGAAGCGCGGGTAGCCTCACACCATGATTCTGTCTGACGGGACGATCCGCCGACTACTCGGCGAAGGTCGACTGATTCTTGATCCATTGGAGCCCCAGCAGGTTCAACCAGCTAGCGTCGACGTCCGTCTCGGTGACGAGTTCCTCGTGTTCCGTAACCACACGTGCGAAGTAATCGACCCGTTCGACAAACCTGCGGATCTGATGGAGTCGGTCAAGGTCAGTGATGGTGGGGCATTCATCCTGCACCCCGGCGAGTTCGTGTTGGGGACGACGCTCGAACAAATCGGGCTCCCGGACGACATCGTCGCTCGGGTCGAAGGTAAATCATCACTCGGTCGTCTCGGACTGCTCATTCACGCGACCGCGGGGTTTGTTGATCCAGGCTGGAAGCGCGGTCAGATCACGCTCGAACTGTCGAATGTTGCGACGTTGCCGATTAAACTGTGGCCGGGGATGAAGATCGGTCAGCTGTCGTTCCATATGCTCGATGCTCCGGCTGAACGGCCCTACGGGCATCCGGAACTGAACTCAAAGTACGTCGGACAGTCCGGGCCCGTGGCATCTCAATATCAGCAGAACAACAGCTCCTAGCGATGAATCGCGAGCAGCGATCCCGTACGGCTGTTTTCATCGCGATGGCGGTGTTAGTTGGGGTGGGCGCCCTGTTCGGTTTCCTCAGCGCACGCTAGGGGTAGCTGGTCCTCTGTGTAGGTATCTAGATTTGGGTAGCAAGAGTGCCGTGCATACGTCGATTCGGCGATACAGCATGCTTGAGCAATGACGCCAAGCCTCCCCGGTCCGCAGATCCCGATCCCCCGCATCCCGATCCCTCGTCTGTCGCCCCCATCAGTGCCCTCTGCCGTCAGCTCGGCCGCCGCCGACTCTGTGCCCGGGCGGCTTGTTCAGCAGGCGCGTGAGCTGATTGCTGCAGGCTTCCGCAACCTGTTGTCCGGAGAATCAGACGGTCAGCCGGATTGGGTCCGCCAGCTGGCTGATGGGACCGATGAGGGCTACTTTGGCCCCGGGTCAGCCACCTGGGCCGTCCACGGTTCGCTGCCAACTCTCGTGGGCGGAGTGCGGGCGTTGCTCCTACAGACATTGCACCCAGCGGCCCTAGCTGGCGTTATGCAGCACTCGCGATACGAGGAGGATGCGCTCGGAAGGCTTGTCGGGACGACTCGTTGGCTGACGGTCACAACCTTCGGCGATACCGTTATGGCTGACCGCGAGTGCGCGCGTGTGCGCGGGATGCACAAAAAAGTGCGTGGGACGTACGAGGAGCACGGGGCTACGGCCGTCTATTCGGCCAGCGATCCCGATTTGCTTCGCTGGGTGCACGTAGCGTTCACGGATTCGTTCTTGAGTGCCCATCGCGTGTGGGGTGGGCAGATCCCCGGCGGTGAAGACCAGTACGTCGCGGAATGGGCAAAGGCTGGGGAACTCGTCGGGCTAGAAGATCCGCCGCGCTCCGCTGGGGAACTGGCCGAGCAGCTCGCAAGTTTCGATAACATTCTGACCGGTGGCGAGGGGACGGCGAAGACTGTCTCGTTCATTAGGAATCCGCCGCTACCGATTCCGGCTCGTCCGCCCTACAGCGCGCTATTCGCCGGGGCTGTGGCGTCGCTCCCCCCGCACTACCGATCGATGCTCGGCGTTCCTACGGTGCCGATGACTATTGCCAAACCCGCGGTTGGCTCGATGCTGGGTGCGTTGGCGCTGGTGTTGGGTCCGCAGTCGCCGTCGATGCGCAATGCGCAGGAACGCGCGGATGGGTTGGGGGACTCAATCGAGGCGGCATCGCAGGAATTCTGAGACCCCGCGCACCAGATCTTGCGTACCAGGTAGGGGTATTCTCTCAACACGATGTTCGGTCGCCAAGCTCGGTAGGCTCCAAGCGCGGGCGATCGCCACGCGACGCATCCACGCACAACTAGCGACCACTAGAATTGCCGATCTGAGGAGCCGTCGTGGCAGCGCCTATCCGTAACCGGTGGCACACTTCCGCGGCCTACCTGGCCACCGGATTGCTCGCGTTCGTGCTGGTTGCCCTTATCGCCAGACCGTGGAATGCCGGAACCGGGGTCTTCGCGATTGGCGGCGACGATCTCTGGCTTCAGGCTTCAGCGCAGGTTGCGGCTAGTGTGGGCCCGTTTGGAATCGACCCAAACTTGGGCTGGCCCAGCGGCTACGCGCTCTGGAGTGTTCCGCAACTCGGGATACTGCTCGGCGGAATTCTGTGGCTATTCGGAGGTGTTCTGGGCACAAGCTCGGCAGCAGCCGTGCTGTGGGCAATCGCGGTAGTGGCTGGCTTAACCGCGATGGCGAGTTTGTTTCTCTTTCGGTCAGTAATTCCGACGGTCTCGATCACCTTCGCGCTACCGCTCGCGGTCGCGCTGGGTGGGTCGCCGGCCCCACTAGTTGTCGTGGGCCACGTGAACGTCGCAGCATGGTTCCTCCTTCCCTTGCTGGTTGGGATTAGCTTTCGCATGCGTGGCTGTGCCCGCCGGGAGCGACTACTTTGGGGGCTGGCCGCCTTCGCACTCGTCGCGGTATCACCACTCTGGTGGGTGATTGTCTTCCTCTTATTCCTGGGGCTGATAATCCTCGTCGGCTTGATCGTGCGCGATTGGGATGCTGTGTTCGACCGTCTCATTCTGGCCGCCGCCCTAGCCCTGGGCTTGATGGTCCAGATTCTGCTCTTCCGAAGCTATCCGAACCTATCCGGAAGTGTGTCGAGGGGGCGATGGGACTCGAATCTCTTCGGCGGCAATCTCACGGATTTCTTGCTGGCCTCTCCACTAGCCAATGAGTATTTGCTCCCGTTCGACGACCTGGTCCTCGGCGCGAGCCGCGAGTTCCGGCCGATCGGAGTTGTCGCCGCCGTTCTGGGCCTCGTCTTAGTGATCATGGTGCTGCTTGGTGCGGCCGTCAACAGGTTCTTTCCTGATGAACCCGGAAACACGATTGCCACATTGACGCAGTGGTCAGTCGTGGTGCTCTTGTTCTTTCTCACCGGCGGGTTTGGCAATCTGCAGGCGGCAATGGCCGTCCTGTTGGGTGGCGGATCGCCAGCTAGGACCTGGTCTCGACTGGGTCTCATCGGTGCTTTGCTTGGCGCGACATGGCTACTGCTCGCATTGACACGCTGGAGCGACCGACGCGCGTCATCGTCACCTGGGACGAGATCGGTTGCGGTGGCGGGGGTCGTTGCGGCAGTTGTGGTGGTCGGTATCTACTTCGTTGATGCACGCCAGATCAGCAATGTGGCGGGAGTGAGCCGAGTGGCAGCGCAAGCCGACTTCGCTGAGTACGGCGCGGTCGAGTTCCTCCGATCGACCCAGTCTGAACCGTGTGTGACTTTGCAGTTACCGGTGACCGATGGCCTCTTGCCGCGTACTCCGCAGGAAGCTGAGGACTTTCCGCAGTACTACTACCGCGGGTACATTCCCTATCTGATGGCTCCCCAGTTGGGCTGGACCTACGGTGCGGTTTCTCCGGTCGCGATTGCCGAGTTGGAGGCCATCGCCGAGCCGTCGTTGACGCGTACCGATCCCAGTCTCGAACCGTTCTGTGCTGTTCTCTTCGACAAACAGGCGGCGGCGGTACTGCGTGAAGAGGGTGAGCCGCTGCCGGGTAGCGATGTCAGCGCATTAGGCCAACCGGACTTCAGCGGCGACCGGTTCGAGGTGTTCGTATTGCCCG
>JBLHZE010000219.1:0-3842 GCA_047631015.1 Actinomycetes bacterium | reverse complement strand
CGTTCCTACTGGCAGGCCGACCTCGATAGCAACTTCCGACTCTTCGGCCTGGACACCTGCAACCAGACAGCCGGCGCAGACGGAGCAGTGCCTGAAGACCAATTCAACTGGCTCAAGGAAGGGCTTACCCAAGCCCAAACCGAAAACAAGATCGCACTAGTGCTGAGCCATCACAACAGCGTGACACTCGAGAATGAGGCTCAGCCTGTGGTGGGCGGCCAAAAGCTTTTCCATTCCGAGGAGTTCGTGGCGATGCTCAATGAGTTCCCGAATATGGTCGCCTGGATCAACGGACACACCCACATCAATTCGATTCGGGCGCACCCCAATGGCAGCGGCGGTGGCTTCTGGGAAATCACCTCAGCATCGTGTGTCGACTTTCCGCAGCAGCAACAGCTCATCGAATTCGTCGACAACAGGGACGGAACTATGTCGATCTTCGCGACGACGTTAGATCACGCATCCCCGCCTGCCTGGTCCGACGGCGACTTCTCGCCCGTGGGGCTCGCCTCCCTGAGTCGAGAGCTTGCAGCTAACGACTGGATTGCAAATCCAGCGATGCGAGGTGGTTCTCCATTGGATCGCAATACCGAACTGTTGCTGCCCCAACCTTTTGATTTGTCCACGATCACCGACGCAAAGCTCGAAGTGGAACAAGCGAAGAGCCGGGCACGTATTGCTGCCTACGGCCAGAAGCAAGCCAAATGAGCAAGGCAGCGGGTATCTCAACTCCCCGTAGTAATAAAAAACGAGTGGCCCTTTTCGCGGCACTCGGTATCGGCGTCATCTCCCTAGCTGGCTGCTCGCAGATTGACTCACTCCAGCAGGTCTCAGGTGTCCCAGAGAAAACCTTGCAGATCGCGATCGGCTACGAGTTGATCGATCAAAAAGTGCCGATACTCGTCGCGCCAGTGTGCGTAGCCAACAACGACGATACGGGTGGATTCACCTGTATCGGGGAAACGAAAAATAGTGAGAAAATCTCAGTCAGCGCGACCGAAGCTACTCCTGCGACGTTCACCCTCGCTCCCGGTGGAAATCCGACGAAGGTCCCCAACGGAACGTTGGACTACACGATGACCATCAAAGTCGGCGATAAGCAGATCTATGACGGTGGAGTTCAAGCAGCCATCAGCGCGAACCAGGACGGTGCCCAGTGACTGGAACCGACGTAACGCCAGACTCCGCGTCAGCCAAGCCTCTGTACTACCGATACTCGGTACTTCTCACGGCAATTAGCCGCTTCTTCCGTGGCTTTATTCCGTTTGCCGCTGTCATCGTCTTCAACGCGATCGTTCAAATGGTTTTGATTTGGATTTTCGACCCACTACCTGGTTGGAACGCGCCTTTCATCATCGCAACGATTATTTCATTTGTCGTCCTGCTGTGGGCATTTCACGCTTTGAACGTGACAGCGCTGGCGGTCGCGACAGGAAAGACTCACTTGCGTGAGGTCGCGAAGTCGGGTAAGAACTGGTTGGCCTTCTCGCTCTGGTCGGTCGCAATGTATGTGCTCGTACTTATCGGAATGATTGTCAGCACATGGGTCGCGTTGGCCGTGCTCGCGATTCTTCCGTTTGTCCCTATGGCTGCCGCCGATGGAAACCAGAACCCCATCATGACGAACTTCAAGATCATTGGTGAGCGGTGGCTGCGCTATGTAGTCACCGCCGTGATCCTCGGCGCACTAATTGTCATCAATAATTTGATGAAAGTCGCCGATGGCTTCTTCATCGGCGGAAACCTGGGATCAGTGATCCTGTGGCTCTTCTGGGGAGTCATTGCAGCGTGGTACCTCAGCGCGCTCGCCCTGATCTACCGGAGTACCAACGCTGGCACCAATAACAGCAGGCAGTTCTCGAACGCCGACTAGACCGTTACGGTGCCATGAGGCGTATTCCTGAATGCACCTACTCCAGGCACTTAGGCCTCATCCCAAGTGTCAGCCCCCGTACCCGCGCAGACGGCGAAGCGTAATGAGGGTGGGGCCAGTCGCATCGGCGATCGCGCCCTCGGTAATCTCCAGACACAACGAGCGCGGTGGCAGGCCACGATTCATGAGCTGCTCAAAAACCGCCGTAGCGTACGCCGCTCGCGCGAGTTGCCGCGGCGACACGTTCACGTCATTTCGATTACTAATTCCCGACTTATATTTCGCGCTTATTTCGTGCGCCTCGCAGCCACGATGTGCCGTACGTCAAGAATTCCCGAATTGGTCACGTACTGAGACCCGGTCGTGGGTCAAAACCCGCTATTTTGGTCCCAAGTGGCGATGTGCGATGGTGCGCGTCGCGGACGTAGGGAGAAAACACTGACTGGACTATCGCGACGCGCGTTCCTGGCGACAACTGGCGTACTGGCGGCAACCTTTGCTGTACCCCGGCAGGCATTGGGAGCTGTGCTGGCCGCTCCGTTGAAGCCCGCTGACGTCCCTACGACTCTGCAACAAACCATCACGTTCACTGCTCCGGTGTACAACAAGTATCGGACCCTCGTAGCCGGGCCTGGCGAACCATACATCCCGAGACTCGACATCCTGGGTAAAGAGCCATCCGCAGAGCGGACGACGAACCGTCGATCACTCATGTACCTAGGGCACTACACCGATTTGCACATGATCGATGCGCAGACACCCGCTCGCCTCGATGTCATGGCAGGCCAAAGTCGAACCCTATGGGCTGGCGTCAGTCGCCCCCAGGAGACCATGCAATTACAAATTCTGACCGCGATGACGAACGCAATGAACGCCGCGAGAGAGTCGCCGGTTACCGGCGCCCCGATGTCGGCCGCAGTCAATACCGGAGACAGCACCGACGAACACTCCCAGCTCGAACTCGACTGGTACATCGGCGTCCTAGACGGCGGACAGTTCACTCCTAACTCGGGCAAAGCCGGTGTCTACGACGGAGTTCAGGTCTGGCCGAGCACTTTTGCATGGCATCCAGAGGATCCATCTCAAGACGACTTCGGCTCATTCGGCTTCCCGAAAATCCCCGGCCTCCTCGATTCGGCGGTAAGCGACACGGTGACCTCTCCCGGTTTAGCTGTCCCCTGGTACTCGATCTTCGGCAATCACGACACTTTGTGGATCGGCACTGGAACTATCGGTCCAAATCTACGAAGTTACGCGACTGGCGGACGAAAGGCCGACCAGTGGCAGGCATTGGTGGGGACCTATGCCCAGGGGCTGAATCTGGATGCTAGCTCGTTGACCCGGTTCACCGACCAGCTTTGGCGCCAGTGGAATATGGACAGCCATATGCGCCACGTCACGCCCGATGGAAAGCGTAAACTGTTCGAGCAGAAGGGTTTCATCGCAAGTCACCTAAACTCGCCAGCTACCCCGGGCCCGGTGGGCCACGGCTTTACCGATGACAACCTCAGTAGTGGGCGTTCCTACTGGCAGGCCGACCTCGATAGCAACTTCCGACTCTTCGGCCTGGACACCTGCAACCAGACAGCCGGCGCAGACGGAGCAGTGCCTGAAGACCAATTCAACTGGCTCAAGGAAGGGCTTGTCCAAGCCCAAACCGAAAAAAAGATCGCGATCGTACTGAGCCATCACAACTCCGCGACACTCGAGAATAAGGCTCAGCCGGCGGTAGGCGGCCAAAAGCTTTTCCATGCTGAGGAGTTCGTGGCGATGCTCCTAGAGTTCCCGAATATGGTCGCCTGGATCAACGGACACACCCACATCAATAGGATTCGGGCGCACCCCGATGGCCTCGGTAGTGGCTTCTGGGAAATCACCTCAGCATCGTGTGTCGACTTTCCGCAGCAGCAACAGCTCATCGAATTCGTCGACAACAGGGACAAAACTATGTCGATCTTCACAACGACTT
>JBLHZE010000218.1:0-3855 GCA_047631015.1 Actinomycetes bacterium | reverse complement strand
GTCACCGTAGTAACCGATCGCCGATCCCGAAATCAATGATGCGACTCCAAGATCGCTGGCAGCACGCGCGATTGTCTGCGTCCCAAAGACCCGAGAATCACGGATCTGGCCCTTGTAAGCGTCGGTCCATCGGTGGTCGGCTACCCCAGCACCCGCTAGGTGAATGATTGTGTCAACCCCGGTTAACCCGCCGAGATCGACTTCGCCAGCTTTCGGGTCCCACCTCACTTCGTCGTTCTTGGTCGGTTCGCGTCTGACAAGCCGGATCACTTCGTGTTCGTCACCTCGCAGACTTTCAGTCAGTGCTGTTCCGATTAACCCGGATGCTCCCGTCATGGCCAGCCGCATCGCTAGACACCCAACTCTGAATCGAACTCTGCCGACTCAAGTCGACCTTTGACTGCTGTAAGGAACTGGGCTGCGATAGCCCCGTCGACAACCCGATGGTCGTAGGTGAGGGCCAGGTACACCATCGAACGAATTGCGATCACATCCTCGCCGGATGGTTCAGTGAGGACTACCGCACGTTTCACTACCGCGCCAGTTCCCAAGATTCCAACTTGTGGCTGATTGATGATCGGGGTGTCAAAGAGCGCACCACGACTTCCGGTATTGGTCAGGGTGAATGTTCCTCCGGAGAGTTCATCTGGACTGACTCGGCTGGTTCGGGTCCGATCGGCAAGGTCGGCAATTCTGCGGGCAAGTCCAGCCAATGTCAGATCTCCAGCTTCACGGATCACCGGAACGAGTAGTCCACGTTCGGTATCGACGGCGATCCCCAGATTGCTCTGATCGTGATACGTAACGGTGTTGTCATCGCCATTAACGGATGAATTCAACATCGGGAACAGGCGCAGCGCCTCAAGCGTTGCCCGCGCGAAGAACGGTAGATAGGTCAAAGAGACGCCTTCGCGCTCACGGAATTTTTCTTTTGCTCGGTTTCGAACGGCTGCGACGCGCGTGACGTCAACCTCAACAACGGTTGTGAGTTGAGCAGATATGTGGAGGGACTCGACCATTCGAGAT
Source organism: Actinomycetes bacterium (assembly GCA_047631015.1). Classification (GTDB taxonomy): domain Bacteria; phylum Actinomycetota; class Actinomycetes; order S36-B12; family UBA10799; genus UBA10799. The sequence goes on along the minus strand of JBLHZE010000218.1, from coordinate 2,829 downwards.
GCGATCACCTGGCGTAGCCGGGTCATTTTTTCGGTTCGGCCACGATCGGTGCTCAACGGCGGGCTGGACGGCGCAGGCAAAGCGGACTGTGCAGGCAAAGCGGACTGTGCAGGCAAAGCGGACGGTGCCGCGGCGGCTCGTGTTGGAACAGTCTGTGGTGCTGCTGGTGCCGCCTGGTGGGTTGCGGTTGGCTGAGCTGTAGCGGAGCGAACATCATCTTTCGTGATCCGTCCACTGGTGGCGGTGGACGTCACTGTGGCGAGATCAACGCCAGACTCTCGTGCCAGTTTGCGAACGATCGGACTGGCGTATGGGGCCGCATTGGATGTGTCTGTTGTTCTTGCCTGGGCTGAGACCTGCTCGGCTGAGGGGGTCGACGTAGGTGCGATCTGCGTGCTCTTTTGGGGCTGCGTAGCTGGTGTCTGTGTAGGAGGTTCGGGGGTCTCGGCGGAGGCGCCGACTGCAGCCGCGCCGACGACCGCTAACACCGTTCCGACCGGAACGGTCTCGTCCTCGGCGACGCTGATCTCAATTAGAGTCCCGGCAATGGGTGACGGGATCTCGGTATCGACCTTGTCAGTAGAGACCTCAAGGAGTGGCTCATCCATCTCGACAGAGTCGCCGACGGTCTTCAGCCAGCGCGTAACTGTTCCCTCAGTGACGCTCTCTCCGAGGGCCGGCAGGACAACTTCTGCGCCGACTCCGCCCGCAGAGGGTGCTGCTGGCTCTGCAGTGGGAGCCGCCTGTGTGGATGGCTCCGGTGCAATCGACGCTGCTACCGGCTCCGGAGCGGGCGGCGGTGGCGTGGGTTCGGCTGGTACCGCTTCGGGGGTGGGGGCGGCTGGCTCTGCGGTTGGAGCATCGTGTGCAGACGTGCTGGCTGCCTCTACGGCATCGCCGACAAGGGCAAGCTCGCCGCCAACTTCGACCACGTCGTCCTCGACTGCCTTGATCTCAACCAGCACTCCGGCTACCGGTGACGGGATCTCGGTGTCAACTTTGTCAGTCGAGACCTCAAGGAGTGGTTCGTCCATCTCGACCTTGTCGCCCACGTCTTTGAGCCAACGCGTGACGGTGCCTTCGGTCACGCTCTCACCAAGTTGTGGCATCGTGATTGAGACCGACATCGCGGGTGTCTCCATTCGTAGCTGAGGCAGGGTTGCCTCGCGTGGGTTATGGGCTAGGCGTGCGCGTGTAGCGGTTTTCCGGCTAGTGCTAGGTGAGCTTCACCAAGCGCTTCGTTCTGAGTTGGATGAGCGTGTACGAGGCTGGCAACGTCGTCTGCCTCAGCTTGCCAGTTGACGATGAGTTGTGCCTCCCCGACAAGTTCGCCAACCCGTGAGCCGACCATGTGGATTCCGATCACGGGCCCATCTTTGAGTGATACAAGTTTGATGAACCCGGCGGTTGCCAGGATCTGACTCTTTCCGTTCCCGCCGAGGTTGTACTCGTATACCTCGACGGCGTCGTCTCCGAACCGTTCCTTGGCGATGACTTCGGTAAGACCGACGCTGGCTACTTCCGGCTCGCAGTACGCGACGCGGGGGATGCCCTCTTCGTCAATAGGTCGAGGGTTGAGTCCGGCGATGTGTTCGGCCACGAAGATTCCTTGAGCGAAGCCGCGGTGCGCTAGCTGTAGGCCGGGAACGATATCGCCAACTGCGTAGATCCCGGCGATATTAGTTTCAAGCTGATCGTTGACCGGGACGAAACCGCGATCCATAGCGACACCCGCTTGCTCGTATCCCAAATCTTGCGTGCGTGGACCACGCCCGACGGCCACGAGCAGAATGTCAGCCACAATCGCGGTGCCGTCATCCAGATTCACGGTGACATTGGAATCATCGTCGACCGCATTGGCAAACGTCACGCCGGTCTTCACGTTGATCCCACGCTTGCGAAACGTCCGCTCGAGCACCTTCGAGCAAGAGGCATCCTCGGCGGCAAGAAGTCGGGGGAGAGCTTCGATGATCGTGACCTCCGAGCCGAAGGAACGCCAGACACTGGCGAATTCCGAACCGATGACGCCACCGCCGAGGACCACCACGGAACCTGGAACCTGATCGTAGGTGAGCGCCTCATCACTGGTCATCACTCGGCCAGAGATCTCTAGACCGGGCAGGGTCTTTGCGTAGGACCCAGTAGCGAGGACCACGTGGCGACCTTTGTAAGCAGTGCCGTCCACGGTAACCGTATCTGGGCTGGTCAGAGTTCCACGCCCAGCGACGACATTCACCCCACGCGAGGTGATGAGACCCTGGAGCCCTTTGTAGAGCCGAGCAACGACACCGTCTTTGTACTTCAGGACGGCTGGCATGTCGATACCTTCGAGCTTCGCGTGTACTCCGACCGACTCACTCTCGCGGGCAGTATCGGCAACCTCCGCAGAATGGAGCAGAGCCTTAGTCGGAATGCACCCCCGATGTAGACACGTCCCGCCAAGTTCGGCCTCATCAATGAGAGTCACCGATAGGCCTAACTCGGCCGCTCGCAAGGCGCAGGCGTAGCCTCCGCTGCCGCCACCGAGAATGACGATGTCGGCGGTTGTCTCGGTCATACCCACTCCAGAGTGCTCGCGCGAACTGTGTCGACACCCATCTTGTCACCTCTTGAAATCTCTACCAACCCACCGCAGCCAAGAAATGCCAAAACTGTCTATTCGACTACTTCGGAGCTATCTGAGCCACCGGCCGCTCGTTTGGTCGGCGCAACGCTTGTTCGGCTACTTGCTCGCGGCGTCAGCGAGGTCTTTCACTAGTTGGACAAGCGTTCGAACGGCGACGCCGGTGCCACCTTTTGGCGTGTAATCATGCGGTTTGGTGTCGTTGA
>JBLHZE010000217.1:0-3873 GCA_047631015.1 Actinomycetes bacterium | reverse complement strand
GTACATTCCTGGGATCTGCCTTGAGGCCCCGTTCGGCGGCTATCTGAGCCAAAGCGCCGTTGCCCTGCTGCCATGCCAGCGCCGCCGCGCAACTGGCCAAGGCCGCGATGACTGGATCTGGGGTGTGGCGCACCAACAACGACAGTCCCGCGAGCGCTTGCCTGCCAGCGCCGTCGGTCTCTGGCGTTACCTGGGCGAATCGCCAAAGAAGGGGCTCACGAATCCGTCGGTCCGCCAGCGCTAGCGCCCAGCGAAGGATGTGAGCATCCGGCGGGAGCTGGAGCTGGACGTCCGGGGTATCCAGGGTCGGGGGGATATCCGCTGGGAGCAGGTAGTTGTAAATTGCGTCCTCGATAGCTCGCCGGTCTCTGGCGCGAGACATTGCCGGTGCGTATCCCTCACCACCAGAGACCTGCAGTGCCGCTGTCAGCCGAATACAGGTAGTGGTCGGATCACCATCGATGCGTTCAACGAGGGACTGCCGATCAGGTAGATAGGAGATCCCATTGGCCACCCATTGGCAGGAAGCAGAAAGGCCCGAGTCGTTCAGCTGTTCAGCTTGCCCGGGTAGATCCAGAAGGTCACGCCAAAATCCGTCAGCGATTGTCCCGAGACACCGCAGGGCGATCTCCGTGCCACGCATAGAGTCAGCCACCGCGCAGACCGTCTCCGTATGAAGTGACGGAGGCCGCGATGCCGGCGGATAGAGAACTACCTGAGCTCCATCCGCGCCATTTCCTCTGGCACTACGGCACGTCTCAATGACGAGAGCCAGACAGGGCTGCGATAGATCCGCCGGAGTCGGCCAGCCGATTCGGGCAGTCAGCACATGTCGCTGATCTACATCGAAGAAGACCAGCACAATGCTGCTAGTCGGTGCAAACCCCAACAGGTAGGGCACCGATGCGGCAACATCTGCTGCAGAGCGAAGAATTAGTTTGGGTTGGTGCGCGGGTTGAGTTGTCATCCCCCAACAATGCGTCGCGTATCAACAAGAGACCATCACCACCAACGTCGATGTGGATACAAGAAGCGCGCCGCTACGGCTTGTGGATACGCCGACTAAGCGGAATCGCAGCCCGTTAGTGCCAGCTAGCCGAGCGAAGAACTAAGACTGGTCCGACGACGACCCACGAAGTGGTCGTGCTGGTGGTGCCATCGGTCCGCCCGCGAGTTTGCTCGCAACATCCTCGCTGATCGGAATATTACTCTCGTCAACATGGACGACAATCGGTTCATATGTTGCGATCTCGGTGGCGTTGTAATCCGCGTAGGTGATGACGATGACCTTGTCGCCCGGGTGAACCAGTCGGGCTGCGGCACCGTTGAGGCAGACATCCCCAGGGCGACCTTCGATGGCGTAGGTCTCGAATCGCGCACCGTTGTCGATATCAACGATCGCGACTTGCTCTCCAACAAGAATGTCGGCAAGATTCATAAGTTGCGGATCCAATGAGATAGACCCGACGTAGTCCAGGTGTGCATCCGTCACGCGTGCACGATGGATTTTCGACTTCATCATTCGTCGGTTCATGCTGGTGCCCTCCTTTACGTCTCGACGCCCAATCGCAGGGTCGCCGTACTGCCCGAAGTATGACCTAGATCCCGCCGGTTCGTGCCTGGCGGGCTCGCCACCAGACGAACGTCACCACACCTAGCAGGACCTGCGGGATGAACGATGCCGCCCGCCACACTAAGTCTGCGGCAAGAGCAACCGATTCGTCTAGACCAAAAGTCACGAGTAAGCCTATAAGGACCGCATCGACGGTCCCCAGCCCGCCGGGAGTGGCAGGAATCATACTTGCCAGCCGCGAAATGGCGAAGGCTGCGAAGGCCGCCCAAATAGTGAAGCCCGACGATCTATCTCCCCCCACGGCCCGAATCGACACAAATAGGATCATGAATTGCGCCAGGCTAACCAGGATATTCGAAACCGTGATCCAGACCCAGCGGTCACGGACAACCTCAACGATCTCGCCCCGAAACTGCATGATGGCATCGGAAATATCAGGCGTACTCTTCATCCGCTTGGTGATCGGATGAGCGATCTTTGTAGCAATCCGTCCCACGGTCAAAGCGCTCTTCTCACTTCGCAGGATCAGCCACAAGACGACGACAGCAGCAACGATGCTCGCTAGCCCGACGAGTCCAGCTACCACCCATGCTTGTTGCACCTGACCAGTGGCAACAGCGGCGAGCACACCAAAGATGGGCAGCCCGAGCGTGATGAAAATACTCCAGACGCTGGTGACCGCGATACCCGTCGTCGCTACTGATCCAGGAACTCGGTAGCCGTAGAGCATCCCGTACTGGAGCGCGAGACCGACCGCGCCGCCGGCAGGCACCGCGTTGCTGATCGTGTAGGACGTCTGTCGGATGACAAAAGCCGGGGAGTATCGCAGTCCGGGGATGGCTGCCTGATACGGGAGTACGTACAACAGGATCGTCGCGATGACCGACACCGAAAGCGCAAGGAGCCACCAGGCTGACATGTTCTTGATGGCCTCGAACGCGACGTCATAGTCACCGAACTTCGGGATGAGACCCAGGAATACGACAGCGAGAACAACGAGCGTAACGATGGCGCCAATGATTGTTTTCTTCTTGCTCAGCGTTACGGTCCGGGGCGGGCCCTGCTCCAACTCGGATGCGAGTGCGGACTCGCTGCCTTTGGGAGCGGTGTAGGGCGGGCGTGGAGTCTTTGTGGACTTCATTTCTTATGCGACTCCATAATCTGCGCTGGCGATTGCCTCGATTGCTTGGTCGACTGTGAAATCCGCCGAGCCGGGGATCACGGGAACGAACCCGACCAGCACGCCGTCTTTCACCACTTGAGCGTCGAGACCGGCGGCGCCATCAGCATCCCAGATTGCGTCTGCCCTACTAGGAAGGACGACACGAATCCCGGCCCGATTGACGCCCGTGTGATGAAGGTGGGCAAATACATGGCGGGCCCTCAGCCCTGCAACAACCTTCTCGGCGTCATCCTTGTTCACCCGTGCATTCTGGCAGGCGCGGGATCGCGCACGCTATTCACCCGCAGGTTCTTGCATGCGCGGGATCGCGCACGTTGTTTATCGAGACCAGAGTATCGCAGCGCGTGAAACTTAAACGCGGCTGCGCGGCGCCACGCTCCGTCTCCAACGGCAATCCAAGAACTTGCCGAGCCGCACCATGCTTTCGACCCAGCGCTGGCTGCCCCCGGCTATTTGAGCAGCGACGTCACGAGCTTCGGTGTGACCTCGGCGATATCGGCAGCCACCGCGTCGGCAAGAGCCAGCGCCTCTGGCGCGGGTGGATAGTCACGATTCGGTAGCGCGATAAGCAGCATTCCGGCAGCTTTCGCAGAGCGCAGTCCATTACTAGAGTCCTCTATCGCCACGGCTCGTTCAGGGCTGACACCGAGGAGGCCGGCCACTGCTTGGTAAACCACCGGTGAGGGCTTGCCTGCAGAGACCTCCTCGGTAGAAACTGTTGCGGCAAAGGCACCGGATATGTCCGCAGTCTCCAGCACAATATCGATGAGTGATCGGGACGACGACGAAGCCAATCCAAGTGGCCAGTGTTCGGCAAGCCGCCGAACAGTCTCGACCGCGCCAGGAATGAGTGGTAGCTCAGCAGCGTATTTATCCGCCATTCGTGCCAAGACCTCCTCGGCAACCTGTGCCGGTGGAGAGCCGATACCAACTGTGTCGCTGAGATACGCGGACCACTCGGGCGTGCTCATCCCCTGCATCACCCGGGTCGCATGGTCCGGCCATGATCGCCCGTGGTCGCGCGCCAAGCCGCGACGCACCTCATCCCAGAGGTGCTCGGATTCGACGATAACCCCGTCCATATCGAAGACGATTGCCTCAACGGCCGATTCACGTA
>JBLHZE010000216.1:0-3882 GCA_047631015.1 Actinomycetes bacterium | reverse complement strand
GTGAGTCAGACGGCGTCATCGTCACTCTGGTTGACGGGTCACATGTGCGCGGCAGCCATGTGCTTATTGCCGTCGGTGCGCTGCCGAATACCGAGGGGTTGGGATTGGCCGAGATGGGCGTCTCGACCGATGATGGCGGCTACCTCAAAGTTGATCGCGTATCGCGGACGAATGTGATGGGTATCTATGCAGCCGGAGACGTCACGGGGGTTCTTGCCCTCGCTTCGGTTGCAGCTATGCAGGGTCGTATCGCGATGTGGCACGCGCTCGGCGATGCGGTACCTCCGCTCAACCTGACCGAAGTGTCTTCAGCGGTCTTTACTGACCCAGAGATTGCGTCAGTCGGGGTGCAAGCGCACCTCGTGGAGGCAGGGGAGATCCCCGGGAGGGTCCACACGCAGTCATTGGCGTCCAATGCGCGGGCCAAAATGCAGGGAACGGAAGATGGTTTTGTGAAGATCGTTGTCGGGCCGGATGGTGTCGTGCGCGGCGGTGTCGTTGTCGCACCCAGGGCTAGTGACTTGATCCATCCGATTGCCTTAGCCGTTCGTCAACACCTGACGGCCGACGACTTGGCGCAAACTTTCACTGTCTACCCATCAATGTCCGGCTCAACGGCTGAGGCCGCGCGTCGGCTCCACATCGTCTAGCTGGCTGGCGCATTAAGGGGCCAGGAGATCGGCGGTGCCGGGGGCTGGCTCGACCTCGTTGTCACCCGGGGATTTGGAGCGGATGAGGAGGAATCCGACTCCGATTGCTAGCACGGAACCCACAAAAATCAATGTCGGGCGCCAGGCAACCATGTCCGGCGTCGGCAGCGGTCCTTGCGCTGCTTGGCCGGAAAGGTCAGCGAACCTAGTGATGACGGCCGCCGTTCCGTTTGGACCTTGCTCGGTATATGCCCGGGTCAGAGTTGCTTGGGAGTCGATTTCAGTGGAGTAGGTATCGAAGCTTGTCCCGATGATGGACAAGTACGTTCCCGGCAGGCCCATCGCCTGGCTCACTTCGCGACTGAATCCAGCCGAGTATCCGCCGGCACCGGGCAGGATCACGACGAACATCGGTGTTCCCGCTTCATTGAGGGCCGTCGTGACCTGCGGGATCTCATTCTGGGCAACTGCTAGTGGGGCGCGGCCGAGTTGGAAGAGCGGGGGGTTCTCGCGTAGTCCCAGGACGGCAACGCCTTGCAAATTGAAAGGTTCGGAATCCACGGGTTCATTAAGGGGATTACGGGTGACCGGCGGAGCGCCATCACCAATGGGTTGGGTTGGGTCATCAATAAGGGTAGTCAGCGGCGGTGACGGCGCCGGAGTCTCTTGTGCAGCAGAACTCGCAGCGAGTACTGGCAGCGCGAGGAGGCAGGCCAGGGTGAGGGTAAGTGCCGTGCGTCGGGAACGTCCCATACGGCAGTCCTTCACCTTTCGCGGCGACTGCGCAGGCGCGCGCAGCTAAGAAAGCTAGTCTCTAATTTCACAGATAACTGTGCCTGTTGAAACGGTAACGCCTGCCTCCGCGTTCAGTCCAGTGACCGTGCCGGCTCTGTGAGCATTTAGTGGTTGTTCCATCTTCATTGCCTCGAGAACGACGATGAGCTCGCCGGCCTGGACGTGTTGTCCTTCTTCCACCGCGATCTTCACCACGGTGCCCTGCATCGGGGTAGCAACAGCATCACCGGATGCAGCGGCACCCGCCTTCTTACCTCTGGAACGTTTTGGGGCGGCCTTCTTAGCTGGATCCCCGCCCCCGATGGCCATATCACCGGGAAGTGACACTTCGAGCCGCTTGCCGCCGACTTCAACCACGACTGATTGGCGGGGTGCAGCCTCGGCGAGTTCAGTCGCCGCCCCAGCATAAGGCGGGATCGTATTGTCGAACTCAGTCTCGATCCACCGGGTGTGAACCTTGAATGCCTCAAGGGGATCAGCTGGAGCGAAGTCGGCATCGCTGACGACCACGCGGTGAAATGTCAGTGCCGTTGCTATTCCATCGACCTGAAATTCCGCCAAAGCACGACGCGAACGCTCAAGAGCCTGCTGCCGATCCCTACCGGTAACAATGATCTTGGCCAGCAATGAATCGAAGTTGCCACCCACTACGTCGCCCAGTCGGAAGCCACTGTCAACGCGTACCCCTGGCCCGCTTGGCGGTTCCCACGTTGTTAGTGCGCCGGGGGCTGGCAAGAAGTTGCGGCCGGGGTCCTCGCCGTTGATGCGGAACTCAAAGGAGTGGCCACGTAGTTCTGGGTCGGAATATCCGAGTGCTTCGCCATCGGCGATCCGGAACTGCTCGCGCACGAGGTCGATACCAGAGACCTCCTCGCTGACCGGGTGTTCGACCTGGAGGCGGGTATTGACCTCTAGGAATGAGATCATCCCATCTTGGCCAATGAGGAACTCGCATGTTCCTGCCCCGACGTAGCCAGCCTCTTTAAAAATCGCTTTTGATGAGGCGTACAACTCAGCGACCTGGGCATCGGTAAGGAACGGCGCAGGAGCTTCTTCGACAAGCTTTTGGTGGCGCCGCTGAAGCGAACAGTCGCGAGTTGAGACGACAACGACATTTCCGTGAGTATCGGCCAGTACTTGCGTCTCGACGTGGCGAGGCTGATCAAGGTAGCGCTCGACGAAGCACTCGCCTCGACCGAATGCTGCGACGGCTTCACGGACGGCAGAATCGTAGAGTTCAGCGACGTCGGCTAGCTCACGAGCGACTTTTAATCCACGGCCGCCACCGCCGAATGCGGCTTTGATGGCGATCGGTAAACCGTGTTCCTTGGCGAAGGCAACGACCTCGTCGGAGTTCTCAACCGGGTCGGGTGTTCCGGCGACGAGAGGTGCGCCGGCCCGCTGGGCGATGTGGCGAGCAGCGACCTTGTCGCCGAGCGAACGGATCGCGTCCGGGGGAGGACCGATCCAGGTCAATCCAGCGTCAATGACAGCTTGGGCAAAGTCGGCGTTCTCGGAAAGGAAGCCGTAGCCGGGGTGAACAGCATCGGCACCGCTCTCCTTGGCCGCGGTCAGGATCTTCTCGACGACAAGGTAGGACTCGGCTGCAGTTGTTCCCCCGAGCGCGTACGCCTCGTCGGCAACTGTGACGTGCAGGGCATCGCGGTCGGGCTCGGCATAGATCGCAACGCTTTCTAGCCCGGCATCCCGACAGGCCCGAGCGACACGAACTGCGATCTCGCCTCGGTTTGCAATAAGAACCTTGCGCACGACGAATCCCCTTTTCACGGTCCCAAATGGTGGTCTGTGACCCGCTGAGTCTATGGAGGCCTGATTGAATGTCTCGCGTGGGGGAACAGGTGAGTGCAATCGGAGGGTCGAAACGCTGATGACACGGTGGCTACTGACCGGAGGCGCGGGCTACATCGGCTGCCACGTGACCCGCGAATTATTGGCAGCGGGGACAAACGCGGTGATTGTCGACGACTTGTCGACCGGAATGGCGAGTCGCGTTCCCGATGATGTGCCACTTGTTGTGGGTGACGTCGCCGATACCGACTTGCTCGTCAAGACGATGAGAGCTCATGACGTCGATGGTGTGATGCATTTTGCGGCCAAGAAGGCGGTGGGTGAGTCAGTTGAGCGACCCCTCTACTACTACCAGCAGAACATCGATGGATTGCTGTCAGTGCTCGAGGCGATGGCACGCGCGAGAGTGGCCAGGATCGTGTATTCCTCGTCGGCCGCTGTCTACGGGGAGCCTGACCTTCCGTTGATCACCGAGGCCGACGCAACGGTGCCGACGAATCCGTACGGCGAGACCAAACTCTTCGGTGAGCTAGCAGTGCGCGCGCAAGCTCGAGCCGAGGAGATCGCGAAGAGTCCGATCTCATTCGTCCTAATGCGCTACTTCAATGTTGCGGGAGCGGGTTCGCCG
>JBLHZE010000215.1:0-3913 GCA_047631015.1 Actinomycetes bacterium | reverse complement strand
GCAGCGATGGATATCGAGCGCCTTGCGGATCTCGCGAATCCCGGAGATTCGGCCGTTAAGCTCCATGACGCGGTGGGTCAGGTTCCCGACGAGCATCGCTTCACGCTGTACCGCTGCGCTGAACCAGTGGCGCTTTGGGAATTACTCCCGGTATTCGCCAGCCTAGGTGCGGAACTGCAGGAGCAGCGTCCGTTTGAAATCGTTCGAGATGATGGCCAGTGCAACTGGGTCTATGACGTAGGAATCCGACTGCCGGGCAAACCTGCGGAGGTATCGACAGCTGACCATGCAACACGATTCTGCGATGCCTTTCTGGCCGCATGGCGAGGCAGATGCGAGATCGATATTCTCAATGCGCTTGTACCGTCGACGGTGCTGACGTGGCGAGAGGTCAGTTGGCTGCGCTCCTGGTCGCAGTACGCACATCAGCTCGGCTCGCACCTGTCGTCCCAGTACTCCCAAAACGTTCTTCTCGCCAATGGTTCGATTGCGTGTCAACTTGTCGGTCTCTTCCGCGCGCGTCTCGATCCGGCGATGAGCGAAGAGGAACGAGATCAGCTGACGGTGGCGATCGATGGGGACATCAGTAGCGCTGTCGATGCGGTCGAGAGCCTGGACGCGGACCGGATACTTCGGCAGCTACACGAGATTGTTCGGGCCGTCCTGCGTACGAATGCCTTTCAACTCGACGATAACGGTGACACGCGCCCTACCCTGGCAATCAAACTGGCACCAGAGACAATTCCTGGCGTTCCCCAGCCGAGACCCCACGTCGAGATTTGGGTGAGCTCCCCGAGGCTGTCGGCTGTCCACCTGCGCTTCGGGCCAATCTCACGCGGTGGTGTTCGTTGGAGTGACCGGCCCGAAGATATGCGAACTGAGATTCTGGGGTTAGCCAAAGCGCAGATGGTGAAGAACGCAGTGATCGTCCCGGTGGGTGCTAAGGGTGGCTTCTATGTGAAGAATCCGCGGAATGTGGCTGACCGCGGTGCGTATTTGGAGGATGGGATTGCCAGGTACCGAGAGTTCATCACCGCCCTCCTGCAGCTCACCGACAACCGCGTTGACGGTCAGATCGTGGGGCCCAAGCGAACGGTGCGACTCGATGGCGATGATCCGTACTTGGTGGTAGCCGCAGACAAAGGCACGGCATCGTTCTCGGATATCGCCAACCAGATCTCGCTCGATCAGGGGTTCTGGCTGGGTGATGCTTTCGCGTCCGGCGGTTCGCATGGATATGACCACAAGGCGATGGGGATTACCGCGCGCGGTGCGTGGGAATCGGTCAAACGCCACTTTCGGGAGATCGGTATCGATATCCAAGCGGAGCCGGTGACCGTCGTCGGAATCGGGGATATGAGCGGAGATGTCTTCGGTAACGGGATGCTGCTTAGTGAGCAGATACAGCTAGTGGCGGCCTTCGATCATCGCCATATTTTCCTAGACCCCAATCCGAGAGTCGATATGTCCTACGCTGAGCGCGCACGCCTTGCTGCCCTACCGGGGTCTAGCTGGGCGGACTACAACCCGGAGTTGATTAGTTCAGGTGGCGGCGTGTATTCCCGCGACCTCAAAGCGATTCCGGTGAGCGATGAGGTGCGCGATCGACTCGGAATCGGCCGTTTCCCCAGGACACTTACCCCAAGTCATCTCATGCGCGCAATTCTGTCCGCGCCGGTCGATCTGTTCTGGAACGGTGGGATCGGGACGTACGTGAAGTCCTCTGCCGAATCTAACGCTGACGTTGGGGACAAGGCCAACGACGCGATTCGGGTAAATGGTGATGACTTACGCGTACGCGTGGTGGGTGAGGGCGGCAATCTGGGCCTGACGCAACCAGGACGAATCGAAGCCGCTCGCGCCGGCGTGCAACTCAACACCGACGCCATAGACAACTCGGCGGGTGTTGACTGCTCTGATCATGAAGTCAACATCAAGATCCTCCTAGACGCAGTGGTTGCCGATGGTGATCTCACGTTCAAGCAACGCAACGAACTGCTGGTGGAGATGACCAATGACGTCTCTACTCTCGTCCTTGCCGATAATTACGCGCAGAACCAAGTGCTTGGCTATGCCCGTGCCCAGGCAGCCGAAATGCTTCCGGTCCACGAGCGGTTGATCCATTCGCTAGAGGCGAGGGGCTTGCTTAATAGGGACCTTGAAGACCTACCCAGTGATGCGCAGATTGCTCAACTGAAAGCCGACGGGCAGGGTTTGACCTCGCCGTCGCTCTGTGTCTTGCTGTCCTATGTGAAGATCGCTTTGACGACTGATCTGAGTGATTCGGGGCTCGCTACCGAGGAGTTCTTCTCTTCTGTCCTGTGTACTTATTTCCCGCCCGCGATGGTTGAGCGGTTTGGCAACTGGCTCGCCAAGCACCCGTTGCGCGACGCGATAATCACGACAGTTGTTGCCAACGTGATGGTGGATACCGGTGGAATCTCTTATGTCCATCGCACTGTCGAGGAAACCGGGGCCTCGCCGATCGAGATCGTGCGCGCGTACTCGGTCGTGCGGGAAGTGTTCAGTTTGGACCGCGTGTGGGAAGCGATATCCGCCCTGGACGGAACGGTTCCGACGCAGGCGCAGACCGCCCTACACCTTGAGGTTCGTCGCCTCCTTGACCGCGCAACGAGGTGGGTGCTTTCGCTGCGTGGCGGAACAGTGCACGTTGCTGAAGAGATTGAGCAACTGAAAGAAACTATTGCCGGTTTGGAGGAAGTTGCGGATCGGCTTCTTGTGGGGTCGCAGCGCGTCCGATATCGAGAAAAGCTGACAGAGCTGACTGACCTCGGGGCACCCGCGGAGATTGCGCGGCTGGTTGCCACTGCCCTGGATCGGTTCAGTATGCTCGATATCGACAGCATCGCCAGGCGTCAGGATGTCCCGGCAGCGGATGTCGCGGAGCTGTACTTCGCGGTCGCGGAGCGATACGGATTCGACGCGTTGCTCCACCGAATCTCCGGTCTGCCGAGGTCTGATCGGTGGGCGAATCTTGCTCGCGCCGCACTACGAAGTGACTTGTATGCGGTCCTCGCGGGGCTGACAAGCAAGATCCTTCGATCCACTGATCAGAATGATGTTCCCGAGAGTCGCATCGCGGATTGGGAAGAGCGTAACGCCGAAGGTCAACAGCGCGCACGCTCGACGCTGCGCGAGCTCGACCAGGTAGGCAATTACGATCTTGCGACTCTGTCGGTGGCTTTGCGGGTACTGCGAACGTTGGTTCAGCAAAGTTCGACAACAGAGCAGCGCAGTATCGAAAAAATGGGTTCGTAGTTGCGGGTACTACGGCACTGCAAGAACAAGAAGAAAGCCCGCACCCAGCAGGGTCGCAAGATGAGGGCGAAAGTGACCCGGGTGTCATCAAAAGGTTTGGCCACCCGCGGCGATATTGCCTGCTATCAGGCCAAGAAGGGGCCGAAACGTAAACTCGTGATCAAGACGACTGGTCAATGCGCCAACGTCAAGATTTGGGTCACCTACAAAGCCCCCGGTAACGCGACGTATGAAAAATACTTGAACACGATCAAATTTAAAACTAGGCGCTAGGAACCACGATTTTTGTCCTGCAGCGTTTGAGTCTCAACCAGGGTGTGAGAGCTGTCTGAGGCAGCCGCAGGTGTGGTCGCGCGGTAAGGCGCACGCGGTCGCGTGGGTGGGGGTGTTGCGGTGGACGTGGGTGTTTTCGGTGGGGCATGATTTCGTCTATGAGTAATGTCAGCACGTTGTTGGTCGGTAAGCCTGCCCAGCGGGCCGTGTGTGTGGGGGCTGCTGGTGCGTTGGGCGCGGTCATGTTGACCGGGGTGGGGCAGGCCCCGTCGCAGGCAGCGCTGACCAGCCCGATCGACCTGTTGACGCAGGCCAACATCACCATTAATGGCGCCGGCGCGGACGACCTCAGTGGCTATTC
>JBLHZE010000214.1:0-3928 GCA_047631015.1 Actinomycetes bacterium | reverse complement strand
ATCCGGCCGTCGGATAACACCCGGTTACCATCGGCGAGCAGTTCGCGGGCAAGGGACAGGCCGCCGACAATTGCGGCAGCGGACGACCCCAGCCCTCGGCCGTGTGGGATTCGGTTCTGACACGACAGCCGCATACCTGGCAGTTCTCGGCCCACTTCTCGGTATCCGCGAGCAATGGCCCGCATAACCAGATGACTGTCGTCAGTCGGGACCGTGTCGGCACCCTCTCCGGTGACGCTGACTTCCACCCTCGGTGAATCGAGGAGCTCCACGCTTAGGTCGTCATAGAGCCCAAGAGACAGACCAGCACAGTCATATCCCGGACCGAGATTTGCACTCGTCGCCGGTACCCGGACGTGCGCGTGATCGCTCACGCGAGGCCAAGTTTGCGGGCCGCCGATGCCGCATCCGCGCCGATTCTGGTCGGATTGGGAGCTCCGGAGATCGCCCACTGTGGATCCTTCAGCCCGTTCCCGGTCACAGTGCACACGATGGTCTGGCCGGGGTCCAGCTCACCAGCAGCGTGCTTCTTGAGTAGTCCCGCGACGCTGGCCGCACTTGCGGGTTCAACGAACACACCTTCTTTAGCTGCCAGTAACCGATAGGCCGAGAGGATCTCGCGGTCGGTGACAGCCTCAATCACACCGCCCGATTCCTCTCGCGCGGCGATCGCTTGATCCCAAGAGGCTGGGTTGCCGATACGGATGGCGGTAGCGATCGTGGATGGCCGTTTAACAGGCGCATTGTTCACGATTGGAGCGGAGCCGGCAGCCTGGAATCCCCACATCCGTGGGTGGCTATCTGCCATCCCTGCGGCGGCATATTCGCCGTAACCCTTCCAGTACGCCGTGATGTTTCCGGCGTTACCCACTGGCAGACAGTGAATGTCGGGCGCGACACCAAGCTGATCAATGATCTCGAAGCTTGCGGTCTTCTGCCCTTCGATTCGCGCCGGATTCACGCTATTCACCAGCGACACGGGATAGAGCTCGGAGAGGTCACGGGCCAGGACTAAACAGTCGTCGAAGTTACCGTCAACTTGCAGCAACTTTGCCCCGTGAACGAGTGCCTGGGCGAGTTTGCCCATCGCGATTTTCCCGTCTGGAACGAGGACAGCACAGACCATGCCGGCGCGAACTGCATAAGCAGCCGCAGATGCCGACGTGTTTCCGGTCGATGCGCAGATGACAGCCTTAGAACCCTCACTGGCGGCCACAGATATCGCCATCGTCATGCCACGGTCTTTGAAGGAGCCAGTTGGGTTCATTCCCTCAACTTTGATCCAGACATCGCAGCCGGTGCGCTCACTAAGCAGCTGACCCGGAATGAGCGGGGTCCCGCCCTCGCGCAGGGTAATAGTCGGCATATCGTCGGTGATCGGTAGTAGGTCGCGATACTCGTGCATGATCCCGCGCCAGACGTGAGCTCCCTTCAGCTTTGTAGTCATGACCCGCTCTCCCCTTCAACCCGCATAACGCCGGACACCTTGTCGACCACATCTAGTGCTCGTAGAGTTTCAGCTGTTGCTGACAGATCAGACTCGGTGGCGACATGTGTGCGCACCACCAGCTTCGCCCCATCCGCATTCTGGTCCTGCCGGAGGGTCTGAATCGATACTCCATTGTCCGCGAACACATTGGCCAGGGCGGCCAATACGCCGGGCCGATCGGCCACATCGACCGACATCGTGTAGCGCGTTTTGGACTCCCCGACGGGGCGGACAGACAGATCCGCGTACGGCGCCGGACGGTGAGAACTCGTTGAGCTGAAGCGGTTGCGCGCGGCAGCGATGACGTCGCCCAGCACGGCACTGGCGGTTGGCTGCCCCCCGGCACCTTGCCCGTAGAACATCATCTCTCCGGCTGCCTCAGCTTCGACGAATACAGCGTTAAACGCGTCGCGCACGCTGGCCAGCGGGTGGGTTCGCGGAACCATGGCGGGGTGGACGCGGGCGATCACACCCGCGTCGTCGGTGAGCTCCACGACTGCCAGCAATTTGATGACGAATCCCATCTCACGTGCGGACTCGATAATCGCTGGCGTGACCTTGGTGATCCCCTCACGGTAGACATCGTCGAGAGTCACATTCGTGTGGAAGGCCAGCGTCGCCAGGATGGCCGCTTTAGCCGCGGAATCTTCGCCCTCGACATCTGCCGTTGGGTCGGCCTCGGCGTAACCAAGTCGTTGCGCCTCGACTAACACCTCGTCGTAGGAAGCGCCCTGCTCGTCCATCTTCGTGAGCATGTAGTTCGTCGTGCCGTTAACGATTCCTAGAACCCGGCGAATCCGGTCCCCGGCCAGGCTTTCGCGCAGGGGCCGCAAAAGTGGGATCGCGGCGGCAACCGCGGCCTCGTAAAAAAGGTCAACTCCGGCGGCATCTGCGGCTTCGGCTAGTTCTGCTCCATGAGTGGCCATCAGAGCTTTGTTAGCGGTGACCACGCTCGCGCCGTTGGCGATTGCCAACTCAATGAGTCCGCGGGCCGGATCGATACCGCCCATCAACTCAATCACGACATCGACATCACCGCGAGTTACAAGCGCCTGTGGATCATCTGTGAGCAAATCACGGGGAATACCTGGACGCTCTCTAGCCAAATCACGCACGGCGACACCGACTATTTCAAGCGGCTCGCCGGATCGAGCCGCAAAGTCGCTTACTCCTTCCTGGAGTAAGCGAGCAACCTGACTTCCGACTACACCGCCGCCTAGCAGAGCTACCTTCACGTCACTAGTGTTTCACGTCGCACGTGGTGGGGCTACCTGCGCGCCGACGCTATCCACCTCTGCCTAACCCGCATCGGTAGCAAATAAGTCGTCGTAGGTCTCCCGACGAATCAGCGTGCTGGTTTGTCCAGCGCGAACGGCGATGACTGGCGGCCGCGGAACGAGGTTGTAGTTCGATGCCATCGACCGGTTATAGGCCCCGGTTGCGGCAACGGCAACCAAGTCTCCAGCCGTGATATCGGCAGGTAACCAGGCATCGTTAACAACGATGTCGCCGCTCTCACAGTGCTTTCCGACGACTCGACACAAGGTCAGTGGCGCATCCGACTCGCGCGAGGCCAACGTCACCGTGTAGTCGGCGTCGTAGAGAGCAGTTCGGATGTTGTCGCTCATGCCGCCATCGACCGAGATATACGTGCGGATACCGCCCGAATCCAGTGCGATTGGCTTGACTGTTCCCACGGTGTACACGGTGATTGCACTTGGACCAACTAAGGCCCGGCCCGGCTCGAATGCCAGATGTGGAATCGACAGGTCAAAAGCCGCGCACTTTCGCGTGACCATACCGCGGAGTGCTTGGGCTATAGCAGTGACCGTTGGCGGTTCATCCTCGCTGACATACTTAATTCCTAGGCCCCCGCCCAGGTTGAGCAGCGGTAGTTCGACACCGTGCTCGTCGCGTATCTCAGCCAGTAGTCTGATCACCCGCTCTGCGGCGATCTCAAATCCGCTTTCCACAAATATCTGCGATCCGATGTGGCTGTGCAGACCCGAGAGTTCGAGTAGGTCCGGCAATGCGAGTACGCGCGCAACAGCCTCGGCGGCATCCCCGGTCGCGAGTGAGAAGCCGAACTTCTGGTCCTCGTGCGCTGTGGCGATGAACTCGTGGGTGTGCGCTTCGACGCCAACCGTGACCCGGACCAAAACGCGCTGTTTGATACCGCGGTCACTCGCAAGGAACGCGACACGGGCAATCTCTTCGAACGAATCAAGGACGATGTAGCCCACTCCCGCGTCCAGGGCCATAACGAGTTCTTCTTCGCTCTTATTATTGCCGTGCATCAAGAGATCCGCTGGCTCAAACCCAGCGCGGAGGGCACAGTCCAACTCCCCTCCGGAACAGACATCGATTCGCAGTCCCTCTTCGGCAACCCAGCGGGCAAACGTGGTCGACAAGAATGCCTTCGCTGCGTAGTAGACGTAG
>JBLHZE010000213.1:0-3962 GCA_047631015.1 Actinomycetes bacterium | reverse complement strand
GGTGGCAGATATCGCCAGCCACCTCGCCAAACACAGCGGCGTTCACATCGATGATCTTTCGACCCACCTCTATGTTCATTTTGAAGAGCGGGCGGTGCACCACTTGTTCTCCGTCGCCGCAGGGCTCGATTCAATGATCGTTGGTGAGCAACAAATTCTCGGGCAGGTCCGCACCTCCCTGGCCGAGGCTCAGAACGCAGGTAACGCTGGCCGTGCACTGAATGAATTGGCACAGAACTCGCTACGGGTGGGGAAGCGCATCCACACGGACACTGGAATTGACCGTCACGGCGCCTCCGTCGTCACGGTTGCGTTGGATAAAGCCAAAGCGCAGATGGCTCCGGGAGTCGCGCAGCGGGCGCTCGTGGTTGGCGCCGGAGCAATGAGTTCGCTCGCCCTGCAGACTCTGCAAACTCGCGGTGTCCCATCGGTCGAGGTTGCCAGCCGTAGCGCTGAATCAAGCAGCCGCGTAGCGCAAGCCTACGGTGCGCAAGCCATCGCAATGGATGATGTCTTCGAGTCCCTGAAATCGGCCGATTTGGTTGTCAGCGCGACCGGTGCCACCGGCGTTGTGCTGACGGCGGAGTCAGTTGCGCAGGCAATGACAGATCGCTCAGATCGTCCACTCGTCGTCGTCGATCTTGCGCTGCCACATGACACTGATCCGCTGATTGCCGATCTGCCTGGAGTGACGCGGATTGACCTGGCGTCCCTGGCCGATCTACCGGGCGCAGCGGCACCTCACGCGGACCTCATCGCTGCGAAGACCATCATCGACGGGGAGGTTCTCACCTTCATCGCGTCGCAAGCCGCAGCCCGCGTCGAGCCGATCGTCGTATCGTTGCGAGCTAAAGCCGATCTCGTTCTTGAGGCGGAACTTGAACGGCTGAGGCTCAAACAGCCAGGGCTGTCCGAGGATGAAATCGCTGCCGTTGAACAGACGCTGCGCCGCACCGTCTCGACACTTTTGCACACCCCGACCGTGCGCATGAAGCAGTTCGCCGCTGATCCCGATGGGGAACGCTATGCCCAGGCACTCCATGCACTCTTCGATTTGGACCCCGAGTCGGTCAGTTCGCTGTCTGACGCGAGTCAAGCTGGCAGGGGCCAAGAAGTTCTCGATCAGGAGCGACCTGGAGCTGACGCAGGGTGGATTACGTGACGCAAAACCCGATCAGGGTTGCCACACGACGTAGTCAGCTAGCGATGACTCAGTCCCACCTGATCGCTAACGAATTGGCCCGGCTTACCGGCCGCCCGACCGAGCTCGTCGAGGTCACGACACTCGGCGATGTGACGAAGGGATCAGTGTCTAGCTTTGGCGGAGTTGGGGTATTCGTCGGGGCAGTCCGAGAAGCGATTTTGGATGGCCGCGCAGATATCGGTGTGCACTCTCTCAAAGACCTCCCTACCTACCCACAAGAAGGCCTCACCATCGCTGCCATCCCGCGTCGAGAAGACCCAAGCGATGCGCTGTGCGCCGGGACTGTGACCTCGCTAGATGGACTGGCACGCGGAGTATCGGTCGGAACTGGTTCGCTTCGCCGAGGTGCCCAACTCCGGGCCCAGCGGCCCGATCTCGTGGTGGTCGACATCCGCGGAAACGTCGAAACGCGCCTAGCGAGAGTCGCTGATGGCGACCTTGCCGGTGTGATCCTCGCTACGGCGGGACTGCACCGGCTGGGGAGGCACTCTGCTATCTCTGCACGCCTAAATCCGCAGGTTATGCTGCCTGCACCGGGGCAGGGTGCGCTCGCGGTTGAAACCCGGTTTGATCTCGAAAGTCGGGATGCTGATTTGCACAAAGCACTATCTACCCTCGATGATTTAACTACCCGCGCCGCCGTTACTAGCGAGCGCGCAGTGTTGAACGAACTGGAAGCAGGGTGTTCAGCGCCGGTTGCGGCCTTGGCTGTCGTCTCTGAACCCCCCATTGGTTCTGAGCAACTGCCCCAAGATCGCGACCTGTTCCTGCAGGCATTAGTCGCTTCGATTGATGGCTCGCAGGTAATCCGTTTGTCCGTTTCTGGCCCCGCCGGTGACGCTGACAGAGTCGGTCGCGAATTAGCGAGCGAGCTGTTGGCCGCAGGTGCGGCTAGCTTGTTGGGAGAACCCAGACAGTGACTACCGCCCGCCCCCGAAAGACCCGCCCCGTCGGAACGATCTCGCTCGTTTCAGCAGGTCCGGGTGATCCCGAACTGCTGACCATTCGCGCCTCGAACCTGCTGGCGGCGGCTGATGCTGTGGTGGCCGATGCCGATGTTGTCGACATCGCAACTCGCTACGCACCCGACGCAGAGCTCATTGCCGTGGTTGACGACGACGGTCTCCCCCTGGACCACACCGCACGGGCAAAGAAGACCATCGAGAACGCTCGCGCTAGCAAGGACGTCGTGCGGCTCTTCTCGGGTGACCCGCTCATGGACGGAGCGATTGCGACCGAAGCCAACGTCCTGCACCGTTCCAAGCTGCCGTTTGAGATTGCCCCTGGTGTCTCGCAGCTATCTGGTGTCGCGGCCTACGTAGGATTTCCCCTCACGAGCAACAAGGCCCGGGAGGTTCGCGTGGTTCAGGTCGATGCTGTTGAGGACTGGTCCGAGTTGGCCGACCCCAAGCTCACGGTCATCGTGCGGGATGGGGCCGACAGCGCCGTCGAGATCTCTAAGGCACTGCTTGCCGCCGGTCGCCACCCGAATACCCCGATCGCGATTACCAGAGGAGCCACTACCGTCGAGCAGCGCACTATTGCCACGACCCTCGATGAGCTACCAGCAGTAGTGAAGGCCTCGAAACAGGCGGGTCCAGGGATTGTCGTCATCGGCGATGTTTTGAATGCCCGCGAGAAACTGTCGTGGTTCGAAACGAAGCCGCTGTTCGGTTGGCGAGTACTCGTCCCGAGGACAAAAGATCAAGCGGGTGACCTCTCCGAACACCTGCGGCGCTACGGCGCCGTCCCGGTGGAAGTTCCGACGATTTCGGTGGAGCCACCGCGCACCCCACAGCAGATGGATCGCGCAATTCAGGGTCTCGTCAGTGGTCGCTACCAGTGGGTCGCATTTACGAGCGCGAACGCGGTGAAAGCAGTCCGCGAGAAGTTTGAGGAGTACGGCCTCGATGCCCGCGCGATGGCGGGTCTGAAGGTCGCTGCCGTTGGCGACGCGACAGCGAACGCACTTATCGCCTTCGGAGTGAAGCCTGAGCTTGTACCCAGCGGCGAACAATCCAGCGCCGGGCTACTCGCGGAGTGGCAGCCTTACGACGCCGAGGTCGACCCAATAGACCGGATCTTTCTTCCACGCGCGGATATCGCCACCGAGGCCCTAGTGGCCGGACTGCAAGACATCGGCTGGGAAGTTGACGACATCACCGCGTACCGGACAGTTCGCGCGGCGCCACCGCCGGCCGAGACTCGTGAGGCAATTAAGACGGGTGGGTTTGATGCGGTGCTCTTCACCTCATCAAGCACAGTAAGAAACCTCGTCGGAATCGCTGGTAAGCCGCATGCCTGCACAGTCGTTGCGGCGATTGGTCCGCAGACCTCCAAAGCCGCCGAGGAGCACGGCCTCCGGGTTGACGTGCTCGCCGACACACCGAACGTTATGGTCCTAGCGGATAACCTTGCAGCTCACGCTGAACAGCTACGCCTGACGGCTATCGAAAACGGCGATGCCACGTGGCGCCCGTCGCGGCGCCGGGCGGGTTCCCGCCGACGGTCGTCCAAGAAGTAAGTCGGGCAGCGGCAAGGCTGCCACCCTGAGAAACTGCCATACAGGAAGCGGGATAACTGAGATGACCAACGAAGGAATCGTCGCCCGACCCCGGCGTTTGCGTAGGACGGCTGCTCTGCGTCGCCTTGTCGCCGAGACCCGACTAGCTCCCGCTGATCTTGTGCAGCCACTGTTCTACCGAGAAGGGATTAGCGAACCGCGCGAGGTCTCGGCGATGCCCGGCGTTGTTCAGCA
>JBLHZE010000212.1:0-3967 GCA_047631015.1 Actinomycetes bacterium | reverse complement strand
CCCGGAAAGGATTCGACCGGTGTGCTCGTCAACGATCAGGATCTCGCCATCCATGATGACGTAGTCCTTGTCTTTCTTGAATAATTCCTTAGCCTTGAGAGCGTTGTTCAAGTACCCGACCAGTGGAGTGTTCACTGCCTCATAGAGGCTGTCCATCCCGAGCCAGTCCTCAGTCTTATCGACGCCCAGTTCCAAGATGCCGACAGTTCGCTTCTTCTCATCAATCTCGTAGTCCTCGTCGATCTTGAGGCGACGCACGAGTTTGGCAAAATCGCCGTACCACTTGGGCTGCTCATCGCTCGGCCCTGAGATGATCAGGGGTGTACGAGCCTCATCAATGAGGATCGAGTCAACCTCATCTACGATCGCGAAGCCGTGGCCCCGCTGAACCATCTCGTCCCTGGACCAGGCCATATTGTCACGCAGGTAATCGAAACCGAATTCGTTATTCGTCCCGTATGTGATGTCGCAGTCATAGGCCACTTTACGCTGCGCCGGAGTCATCGGCGACAGAATGCATCCAACCGATAGCCCCAGGAAGCGGTGGACGCGCCCCATCCACTCAGAGTCTCGCTCTGCGAGGTAGTCGTTGACCGTGACGATGTGCACGCCTTCGTCCGACAATGCGTTGAGGTAGGCCGGAAGGGTCGAGACCAGCGTCTTACCTTCACCCGTCTTCATCTCGGCGATATTGCCCAGATGCAGGGCTGCGCCGCCCATAATCTGGACATTGTAGTGCCGTTGGCCGAGGGTTCGTAAGCTCGCTTCACGGACCGTCGCAAATGCCTCTGGGAGAAGATCGTCAAGAGTCTCACCCTCGGCGATTCGCTCTTTGTATTGCGCAGTGAGCGCCTGCAGTTCGGCATCAGTGAGATCTTTGAAGTCCTCCTCAAGAGCATCGACCTGTTCGCTCAGGCTTTTTAGCTTCTTGAGGATCTTTCCCTCACCGGCTCGCATCAATTTGTCGAAGAGTTGCACCTAGGTATCGTACGCGAAACCAGTCTCGCCGGTGTCCCCAGCGCATTATTGTGGCCCCAGACTCTGCACTGGGGAGTAGAAGTCATGCGAGATACCGATAGTGAATCTTTCGGTGAATACCTAGCCGGACTCCTCCGGTTCGTGCATTCTGGGGGGTATGTCGACTCACACACCGCTGGCAATCTCGGAAATTGCCGCTGGCGGCATGCAGCTACAGCCCGTGGACGAGGCCTCCTACCCCGGAGCAGTCGCGGCCCTCGGCAGCCACGTCAAACAGGCCCTAGCCACGTGGGTGGCTCGTGATGCGATCACAGCGGCACCTCGGGCTTACGTATCGCTGGTTGGTACCGATCCAGCTACTCAGGCGGCCAGAGTGGTCTCCGCTGCTGGGATCGTCGGCAATCCAGCGGACGCGACGATGGCCGAGGACGTTGTTCGGCGGTACGCTGCTGAAGCACTCGGCATCTTCCCCACCTAGCCCGAAGCTGGTCAGCGAAGTCCGAGCAATCCGTCTCTGGCTGCTTTCACAACAGCTTCTGTGCGGGTCTTGACGCCCAACTTCTCGTGAACGCTGCGCATATGGTTCTTGACCGTGTTCTCGCTGATGTGTAGCCCGTTGGCAACCTCACGATTGGGTAGCCCATCAGCGACCAGCTCCAGGACTTGCATCTCGCGTTTGGTTAATCCACCGTCAGACTTCGCGTCCGCCCGCCTGATCGCCAACGTCAGCTCATTGAGTAAGCGGGCGGCCATATAGCCATCCAGCGACTGCTGACCGGCCAATACCTGCCGGATGGCCAATACGACCTCGTCTAGCGACGCGAAACGGCTGACCAGGCTCGAGACTTTTAGGCGCACCAACTCGTTGGGCTCGATCGACCCGAAGGGATCGACTAACACGATGACCCGGCAGTCAGGATCAGCGTTGGTGATAAGCGTCACGATTTCCAGGCTGACCTGCCGGCCCGATGTTGTTCCGATGACCACGAGTCGAGGTTGGTAGTCAGCCATCTCGGCGGCAAGTAGTTCCTGGCGCCCGGATGCCTGGTAGACGGGAATTCCGATCTCATCCCGCAGTAAAGATGCCAATCCGCGCGCGAGTAGCGGCTGGTGGTCAACGACAAGAACTCCGGTGCGCGACGCATCAAGCACAGTTGTCCTCCTCGCGCACCGTTGGCCGACTAGTTCTCTGGGTTAGCGGTATCGATCCTGATCAGCCCGTAGTCGTAACCACGCCGGCGGTAGACAACCGCAGCGCCGCCAGATGCCTCGTCCTCGAAAAGGAAGAAGTCATGACCGACGAGTTCCATCTCCGTCACGGCCTGCTCGATACTCATCGGGACCGTTGGGTGAGTCTTGTCGCGGACGACAACTGGACCTTTGGCGAAGACCTCGTCGGCATCGGCCTGATACGTATCGGCGAACTCGTCGGTGGCCGCTGGTAGCTTCTCTGGGGCGCTGGCGCCCGCGCCCGCATCGATTCCATCCGGTATCGATCTGCTCCGGTGCACGCCACCCTTAACAATCTTAGTCCGATCGTGTGCGCGGCGTAGTTGCTGCTCAAGACGCCCAATAGCGAGGTCTAGTGCGCTGTACTCATCTGGGGCATTGGCCTCGGCCCGAACAACCGGTCCCCGCCCACGGCACGTCAGCTCAACTTGGAAGGCGCGATCAGCCAATCGCGGGTTGGACTCTTTGGAGACTTCGAGATCGATTCGTTGTATTTGCACTCCGAAGCGATCAATCCGCTCAAGTTTGTCCTCAGCCAGTTCCTGGAACTTAGACGAAACATCGGCATTTCGGCCGCGGACAACGAGCTCCAACTCAGTCATTACTGTTCCCCTCAACTCAAGCGTCGCGACAGGCCGCGACGCATAGGCACCCGCCCGGCCGACCTGGTCTTCGACCCCACACCTGCCTGCAGTGGATGTCGCGGGTTTCCCCGTCGTTCACCCAACTCTCGAGATCACCAACCATCGTGGCCGGTGGCGAGGCAGGACTTACTTCTAAGCCGCACCGTGATCAGTCATCCATCGCCATGTAGCAATGAACTCCCTTACGTGGACCGTTTTGCCTGCGACTGGCATCGGCTAACTGGGAGCCACTTTTTAAAAGTGACGCCCAGCGCAACCACGGACCCGGGCGGGTACCTGTAGGTAACGCTACCTGCTTAGCCTGCCGCTCCGAGTACCCACTCACCCGCCTGATAGCCAACACCGGCGATCCCGGCTATAAATCACTCACGGACGTGTCGATCTGAGCGCGACTAGGGGCGCGGACCTCGAGCTGCTTCTAGCGCGGCTAGCGTCAACGTGAGCGCGCCGGTGCGCTCGATCGGCGATAGCCTGTGAGCGACCACGGCAGCGGCAACCGGGGTCCGCTCCGCGGACGTCATGGCACGATCTGCGGCTCGCATGCTCGCACCCGTCGTCATGACGTCGTCAAACAGGATCAGAGCTCCCTGACGGCATCGATTTCTCGCTACCCGGTACTTATGGGAGGCATTCCGCTCCCGTTCTCCGCGCCCGAGTCCCTTCTGGGTCTGCCGTGAGGGCCTTGTTTGTAAGAGGTCTGCGACAACGGCTCGCTGGCCACGGCGGCGTAAGGCTCTGGCGGTTTGCCTTGCTAGCACAAGGACCAGATCACTTCCCGTTGCTGTCCTGGTAGCGCGACCGGAGTGCAGCGGAACCAGGATGAGAAGTCCGCGCAGCGCAAGCGTCTGTGCAGCACTGGCGACAACATCAGTGGCAAGTGCTGCCAGCAGGGAAACGAGCCGGGGGTGACCTGATCTCTTCGTTGCTAACACGAGTTGTTGAATCTCGGCCTCGTATTTTGCCGCGGCATACACCGGTAGCCCCAACTCAACCCCCGCGTTACGGGGAGGTTGCTCACGTGATCGATCGCTGAGTTGGTCTCTTAGTCGTGGGAGGTTCTGGCTCGCCATCCGCTGATCCGCTGGCACCCCAAGATACCGCCGACGGATCGCCCG
>JBLHZE010000211.1:0-3975 GCA_047631015.1 Actinomycetes bacterium | reverse complement strand
CGGATAGTGCGGGGTTCGGATGACGCAACCGTTGCGCAACATACCCGGCATGCCCACGGTGACCCGGTCGTATTCGGGGAGGCGCTTAGCCAGCATCGTGAGCGTACGAACAAACCGTTCCGGAGGCAGCGGATACGGGGTTTTGATCCGAATATGCTCCGCCAGCATCTCGCCCTGCTCATCGAGCACAGATGCCTTGAGACCCGAGCCACCGCAGTCAATCCCGAGAGTCCGGATCACAGCTGGCTCGGTCGGTGATTCGCTGAAGACAGTCACGGAGTAAGACTGCCCGACACGAAGCACCTTACGCAGCGCGGAATGGACTGCGGGGTTGCTCCACTGCTCCCGGCTACTCCTTCGGGGCAGGAACCCAGGGGGCGGGCTCGCGGTTGAGAAAGGCGCTCATGCCTGCATACGCCTCAGCTGAGCCGAACAGTTCTGCTGACAGTTCAGCCGTCCAATCGAAAGCAGCCTGGCGTTCCATTGTGCGGACACCCCGAAGCAGCTCTTTAGTTGCGGCGAGCGCCTGCGGCCCACCCCGTCGAAGTTGGTCGACATAGATACTGACCGCAGCATCAAGGGCTTCATCGGGGACAACTTTATTCAGCAAACCGGAATCAACCGCACGCTGAGCCGAGACGCGCTCTCCGGTTAGCAACAGCTCGAAACCGTCGGCGACCTTCATCCGCTGGAGGCACACCACGGAGATGACGGCCGGAGCAACCCCGAGCCGGACCTCGGAGAATGCGAATTTTGCCGACTCTGCAGCGACCGATAGATCACACGCCGCGACAAGTCCGTTCCCGCCGCCAGCGACGTGCCCCTGTACCTTGGCGATCGTCGGCTTTGGGTGGTCCAGAATGGCGTTCAAGACGTGCACGATCGCCTTCGGACCACTCCACTTTGTGTCGGCCGCTACCGCACCACTGGCTCCCTGCAGATCCGCACCTGAGCAGAATGTGTTTCCGGATCCTGTGATGACAACGACTCGCACCGCCTCGTCGGTCGCCGCATTCTCCAATGCTTGGTGCATTTGCTGCAGGGCTTCAATGGTCATCCTATTACGTAGATCTGGGCGATTCAACGTAATTATCGCCGCTCCATCGATGACCTCATACGTAACAGATTTTGGGTCGATTTGCTGGTCCTCGGCCACTGGTGAATGTTCCTTTCGAATGATGCTGTGGTTATTGGATAGGGAATCTGACTAACGCTTAGTCATTCCCTCCATCATTGCGATGACGCGCAACATAACCTCATCCGCTCCGCCGCCAATGGAGGTCAGGCGACCATCACGGAAGTACCGCGCAGGCCACATCTCTTCGGCGTAGCCCATCCCGCCGTGGAACTGCACGCAGGCATCAGAAACTTCGCGCTGCAGGCGAC
Organism: Actinomycetes bacterium; assembly: GCA_047631015.1. Lineage (GTDB taxonomy): Bacteria > Actinomycetota > Actinomycetes > S36-B12 > UBA10799 > UBA10799. The sequence continues at coordinate 2,589 of JBLHZE010000211.1, read as the reverse complement.
CGGTCTTGAGCTTGGCGATCGTGGCCATCCGTGAGACATCCTCGCCAGCGGCATAGCGCTCACCAGCGGTGTAGGAGTACTCGGTAATGATGTCGATCTCGGCAACGAGCTCAGCGAGTCGGTACTGAATGTACTGATTGGCCATCAACGGTTTCCCGAAGGCATCGCGCTGCTGCAGGTACTCCTTAGTGCGATCAATCGCCCGGCGCATCGATCCGCACACCATGTATGCAGCGATGAGGCGTTCGTCTTGGAACTGCGCCATCTGCTGCTGGAATCCGCGGCCGATTTCACCGACCGTATTCGTAACGGGAACGCGGACGTTCTCAAAGACGAGTTCCGCGGTATCGGAGGAATGGTTGCCGAGCTTCTTGATGGCACGACCGACCGAAAAGCCGGGTGTGTCGGTCGGGACGATGATTTGACTCATCCCTGCGTAGCCACCCTCGTCGCTCGTTCGGGCTAGTAGGCAGATCCAGTCCGCTTGAGTTCCACTAGTGATCCACATCTTTGTTCCGCTGATGACCCAATCGTCGCCATCACGAACTGCTCGGGTCTTGATCCCGGCGACGTCGGACCCGGCATTCGGTTCGGACACGGCGACCGAGGTCACCATCTCGCCGCGCATTGCTGGGGCTAGGTATTTGCGTTTGAGATCGGCGCTGCCGTACTTGGCAAGGGCGGGGGTAGACATCGATGCCTGCACGGCAATCGCCATCGGCACTCCCGCGATGTCACAGGACCGGCCGAGCTCTTCACCGAGGACGATCGTGTAGGTGTGATCTGCTCCTTGGCCGCCGAACTCTTCTTCGTACTCGAGACCGAACATGCCGACTTCGGCTAGCTTCGGGTACAGCTCGTGAGCGGGGAAACTCCCCGCTTCTTCCCACGCGTCAGCGTATGGGTTGATCTCGGATTCAATGACTGCGCGGACGGACTTGCGGAACTGCTCGTGCTCGTCGGTGAACCTCATGATGCACTCCTTTTTGTGGTTGCTGAACTGGATGCTTTCGGGATGGGAAGACCAAGGGCACTAGCCCAAAGTCGGGTCAACGTGTCGGAAACAAGCTGTGGATCATGGCGTTCGCGTCGAACCAGCCATTGGCGGCCAAATCCCTCGACCATTGCGCACAACGCCGAACCTGCCAGGTAGGGATCGAGGGTCTTATCGACCGTGCCATCGCGCTGTATACGACGGATCCCGGCGACGGCACGCTCGACATAGCGCTGCCGAAAATCCGTCAGCAACTTTCGGTACTGGGGTTCGGTCGTGCCCACCTGTTCCACGACTTCGAGCAGTCGCGAGTGCTTCGTATAGCTTTCCAGATAGCGACGGTTCGCCTCGGCTATCCGTGCGACCGGATCAGCTTTTTCTTGACCGATTCGCCACTCTCGGTCGAGTTGAGAAGTGAGCTCGTAAACCACGGCTTGGAACACTGCTGCTTTGTCCTCGAAGTACGTGTAGACGGTGCCATGTGCGACTCCCGCCTCTACCGCAATATCGCTGATACGAGTATCCGGGTAGCCCTTGTCCTCAAAGACAGTGCGGGCCGCCACGAGTAACGCTTCGCGGGTCCGACGACCGCGTTCAGTGAGCGGATCGCGCGGTGCTAAAACGGAATTCGCATCCCCACCGATACTTGCCGCCACTCCGACGTCTCCCCCCGGGAGAGCCTTCTCCGATGCACTACCTCCATCTGAGGAGGCCTGCGCCCGCATGGTCGTTGCCATCGCTAAAGCACGCCCTCGGTCAGCGGCAGCGCGTTCTCTGGGATCAGATCAGCGGGTAGGCGAATCAGGCGCGCCCGGAACTGCTCGCCAAGCCCCTTAGCTTGCGGGTCGAGGCGGTTAGTCTCGGCCACGCCACGGCCGAGCAGCCCGTGAATAATGACGTTGATAGCCCGCAAATTGGGTAAGCGGTAAATGTCAACACCAAGCGGGTCAGCCTCTGGTAGCAAGTCGCGGATCCGATCCGCCGTTAGCCAACCCTCCAGCCAGGCGTAACGCAGATCCGACTGTCCGTCCGCCATCTCCGGCACCCAGAATCCGACGTTGGCGGCACCACCCTTATCACCAGAGCGAGCACCAACGAGGAGCCCAAGTTGCACGAGCCCCGCACTCGTTGTTTCCTGAGTTACGTAGTGCGGTAGGGGCGGCGGATCGATTGCGTGCCACGGTGGTCGTGGCCCGTCGTAGCCGCCGGGTGAGACCTCAAATGGCTCCTCACCTTCGACGTGTACTTCGACCTTGACGGCCTGAGGATCGACTGTCGTTGGCCAGTAGACACCGAACGGTGTTCCTGGTGCGGGCGGTGCCGTGGGGAACATTCCGGGGTACGTGCCGAGCGCAGATTCGACGATGACCGACGTAAATGGGCGCCCGACCTTCTTGGGATCCTGATCTTTCGCGGTGATTCGCAGGAACGATTGGGCCTGCGCCAGATTCACCGGATTACTTTGACCAGTGTGCAATAGCGTGACATCGAGCTCGGCGACATCCAGCGTCGACAGTGCCGCCAGGTCTCCGGGTAGGTGGTAGTACTCCTCGCACTGTTCCAGCGTCACACCAGCGATCGTGCGCAAGGCCAGA
>JBLHZE010000210.1:0-3981 GCA_047631015.1 Actinomycetes bacterium | reverse complement strand
GGGTAGATCATGGGGTGAGGTTCAACTCGGGAGGTCACGATGACAGCGTCAGCGGACTGGTATGCGGATCCGGCAGGCCGACATCAAGTGAGATATTGGGACGGCACGGATTGGACGGATCATGTTGCGGATGCAGGCGTGAGTGCCACCGAACCATTGGAGACAGCAGCACCCGCGCCTACGGCTCCGGTGCCCCATTCCACTCCACCAGGTGGCGGCTGGATGGACAAGGCGAAAGCCCTTGCCCAGGACGTCGTGAATGACGGCAAAGTACTTATTGACGAAGTATCGGCGCCGCCAAAGTCCACGACACCAACTCAGCAGGTACCTGATCCCGCGACTGGCCCCACCCCACCGGCGGCACAGAGGACACAACCCGTTTCGCGTGGCGCCACGTTGGGATCGGCCGCAGCGTCAACTACACCGTCGCCTCAATCACCACCCCAGTCGGGAATGACAGATCAACTTAGGGACTTGGCAAAGCTTCGAGATGAAGGCATCCTCACAGAGGAAGAGTTCTTGCATCAGAAGACGAAACTGCTGGGCAGCTAGCCCGGTTAGCGGGCGGGGCAGTAAGAGCACCGGGAAGTACGTGTAAACGTGTGAAATCCGTTACACAGTACGGTGTTTCATCCGACCCACCTGCTTGCTGATTTGGCTGATAGGGCACCCTTACCTTTAGTAGGCCCGACGTTTGAAAAGGGTCGCCAACGCTGCACGCGCCGTAGCTGAGACTTATTTTTTTGGTTTCATCAGTCTCATTCTTTTGGCTACGAGCAGATGGTGTTGGCCATCGCGCGTCGGGGACATGTGACGTGCGAGAGGCGCGCGTACGAGGGTAGGAGCTGACAAATGACGACAATCCCCGGCCTGGATAACACGCCAACGAAGAACAAGAAACTACTCGAGTGGGTTCACGAAGTTGCCGAGCTCACCCAGCCTGATCGTATTGAGTGGTGCGACGGTTCGCAGGAAGAGTGGGACCGGCTGACCCAGGAATTGGTCGACTCGGGGACCTTCACTCGGTTGAACCCAGATAAGCGCCCGAACTCGTTCCTTGCCCGTTCGAATCCCTCCGATGTCGCACGTGTTGAAGACCGGACGTTCATCTGCTCGCTGAACGAAGAAGATGCGGGTCCCACCAATAACTGGCGCGATCCTTACCAGATGCGACAAGAGCTCAAGGGGCTATTTGCTGGGTCGATGAAGGGTCGGACGATGTATGTCGTGCCTTTCTCAATGGGCCCGCTTGGCTCACGGATATCCCAACTTGGGGTAGAACTAACCGATTCGCCATACGTCGTCGTCAATATGCGGATCATGACGCGGATGGGGCAAGCCGCACTCGAACTGATTGGCGAGGATGGTGACTTTGTTCCCGCCCTGCACTCAGTGGGGGCCCCGCTGAGTGACGGCGAAGATGATGTTTCCTGGCCGTGTAGCGACACTAAGTACGTCGTTCATTTTCCGGAATCTCGTGAGATCTGGTCATACGGATCGGGATACGGCGGTAACGCTCTCCTCGGTAAGAAGTGCTTCGCTTTACGGATTGCCTCGGCGATGGCCCGCGATGAGGGCTGGCTCGCAGAGCACATGCTCATTCTGAAGCTGACCTCACCTAAGGGAGCGGTCCGGTACATCACGGCAGCCTTCCCATCTGCCTGCGGGAAGACGAACCTGGCGATGCTTGAGCCAACGTTGCCTGGCTGGAAGGTCGAGACGATCGGTGACGATATTGCGTGGATGCGCTTTGGTGACGATGGCCGTCTGTACGCGATCAACCCAGAGGCTGGCTTTTTCGGGGTAGCTCCTGGAACCGGAATGCACACGAATGCGAATGCCATCAAGACCCTGGATCCGGGTAACTCGATCTTCACGAACGTAGCGATGACTGAGGATGGGGATGTGTGGTGGGAGGGGATGTCTAAAGATGCCCCCGCGCACCTTATTGATTGGAAGGGCCGCGAGTGGACGCCGGAATCTGACGAGCCAAGCTCGCACCCGAACTCTCGGTTCACCACCCCAGCTGGACAGTGCCCGTCGATTGCGGATGAGTGGGAGAACCCGACGGGGGTCCCGATCTCGGCGATTCTGTTCGGTGGCCGCCGCGCGACCAATGTTCCATTGGTTAATGAATCACTGAGCTGGCAGCACGGCGTGTTCATTGGTGCCACAATTGCGTCTGAGCAGACGGCGGCCGCTGAAGGAACCGTCGGTGAGCTGCGCCGCGACCCATTCGCGATGTTGCCGTTCTGTGGCTACAACATGGCGTCGTATTGGGGTCACTGGCTCAAGATGGGCGAGAGCACTGACCGTGAAAAGCTGCCAAAGATCTACCAGGTCAACTGGTTTCGCAAGGATGCCGAGGGTCACTATATCTGGCCAGGCTTCGGCGATAATTCTCGAGTTATTGCGTGGATTATCGAGCGGATCGAAGGCAATATGGAGGCGGAAGAAACGGCAATCGGCCGTCGCCCCATCGCTGGGGATCTCGATTTGTCCGGAATCGATCTTACCGATGACCAGCTCACTGAGCTATTCGCGGTAGATCCACAGACCTGGCTCGCCGAGGCAGATCTGACGGAGGAATACTTCGAGAAGTTCGGGGACCGTCTCCCAGTCGAGATGACCAACCAGCTAGACGCACTGCGCGAGCGCCTGCAGGCCGAGTAGCCAGCAAACCGCCGAAAACCCTGCCTTCCTCGGACGGCAGGGTTTTTGCGTATTGTTCCCGGTTTGCATAGATTCGGTGCTAGCCACCGAATCTATGCGCAGGTGGACCATTAACTCCTGGGGAATCGACAAAGATACTTCCCGCTAGCGGCTGGCGTGCGCGCTCTTTTTGGGACAGGTCGTACCAGGACGTCGTGATGTAGAGAAGTGACCCGTCGTCACCGCCAAAAGCGACACTCGTCGGGTTGGTGACCGGGAGCCCAATCTTTTTATCGAATCGCCCATCGGGGAGATATCGGTGAACCGCGGAATCCCGACCGACAGCGACCCACAGGCCGCCCTCATCATCAACCGTCATACCATCCGGCCAACTACCAGAGGCCGAGAGATCCACAAAGACCTCTCTAGCGCCGAGTTGGCCAGCGGCCGGGTCGAAGGAATAGGCATAGACCAGCCCGACAGCGGTATCGGCGAGGTACATCCGGCCGCGCGCGTCGTCAAATGCGGGTCCGTTGACGATCGTGAGCCCCGATTCGACCTGGCGGACCGTCAGGTCAGGGTCCAACACATAGAGTCCGGCGTGGCCTTCGCGACGGTCGTAAGCCATCGTGCCGACCCATAATCGACCGGCAGAATCGCATGTCGCATCGTTCGTGCGGTTCTCAGGCATCGACGCTTCGACGCTGGCTAGCGGAGTCAACGTCCCTGATTTTGGATCGAACCGGGCGAACCCATCAGGGACAGCCAACACGACGTTTCCATCGGAGCCCACGGCGATCGCACCGACATCGCAGCCGGTGTCCCATGAGCAATCGCGGTTGGAATCTGGATGAAAGCAATGAACCCGATGCCCGGTGATATCCACCCACCAGAGGGCTCGGGTAGCCGCATCCCATATGGGTCCCTCGGCATGTTCGGCCCGAGCTGCAAGAACCAACTCAACTGTCACGCCGCTATCCAACCCCAGGACCTACCTGCACGTCCCGCCGAAAATTGTTGGGTAAGCCGATAGGTGACTATGAGTACACAACGACTTTTGTTCCCTTAGGCGAGTTTTTGTACAACCACTTAGCGTCGGCCTTGCTCCGCAGGGTTGTGCAGCCCATCGAGGTGTCCTGGTAGCCATCTTGGGAGAAGTACTTGGAGAAGTGAAAACCGATCCCCCCATCAAACTGCATCCAGTAGGGCATGGAGTAGCCGTAAAGATTTGACACCGTATTGACCTGTTTGTCGCCGATCTTGCTGACACCTTCGCGGGTGCTGCTGTACTGCTTAAACTTCTCATCGCCCTTCTCGGGCCCAATGTTG
>JBLHZE010000209.1:0-3992 GCA_047631015.1 Actinomycetes bacterium | reverse complement strand
GCATGCCGCTAGCCTCACGAACCAAGGCGATCAACTCGAGCTCCTCGCCACCATGTCCAGCGCGGTCAACGAGGCACAGGTGGGTCTGTCGACAGCGAACAAGAACTGGGATCGCGCGTTGGATGAGCTTGCGCTATCCAGCGGGCTTTTAGTAGAGGAACTGCTTGCGAGGCAAGATGAGATCGTAGGTTTGCGTGACGAGGTTGCCACCGTCGAGCGTGAGCACGCGGTCGTCGAGGCAGGTTTGAGCGAGATTGCTGATCAGGATTTCGCGCGCAATGATGACGATAAGACGTCTGGCGCTGAGCCGGATGTGGAAAAGCTCGGCTCGCTTGCAGCATCTGCCGAGACCGAGCGGGACGACGCTAAGGCCACATTGCAACGCGTGGAGATACTTGTCCTCAGAGCCGATTCGAGCGTCGAAAAGCTTGAGGCTGCACTTACATTCTTAGAAGAGGTGATGGAGTCGACGGCAGAAATCATCAGGTTGTCCGAGATAGCCAATGCCACAACCCTGGTCAACGGTCCGAAGATTTCTTTACCAACCTACGTCCTCATGTCGCGGTTCCACGATGTCGTGGTTGCTGCTAATACTCGGCTCCAAGCAATGTCGGACGGACGTTTCACGCTCGTTCACAGCTTTGAGAAAGAGTCACATGGCCGCAAGTCCGGCCTCGGAATCATGGTCCGCGACCACCTGGCTGAATGCGACCGCTCACCAGGTGATCTCTCCGGAGGCGAGACCTTCTATACCTCCCTCGCGCTCGCTCTGGGACTGGCAGATGTCGTGACCGCGGAGGCCGGTGGAGTAGATCTGGGCACTCTGTTCATTGACGAAGGATTCGGAGCTCTCGACCCAGAGACTCTTGATTCGGTCCTAGCTGAAATCGCTCGCTTACGTCAGGGCGGGCGCGTCGTGGGGGTCGTCAGTCATGTGGACGAACTCAAACAGCGGATATCTGACCGGATCGAAGTCAGGCGGCTCCCGACCGGCGGAAGTACCATCCGAATCGTCGCCTAGCACGGGTGCGCCTAGGCGTTCTCTAGAGGCTGGAGACCCTCGTGCGGTTGCACGTTGCTGGGTGCTTGCCACGCCGCGTTGCGCAGACTGTCGGCGAACCAAGCTGTCACACTGAATGCAGCAATAACGATGGCTGCCATTGTCGACAGGAATGAGAAGTTGGCGTCCGGATAGTCGAAAGAAGTGCGGGCCGCAAGAATCCACAACGCAACATAGAAAGCCACAGCCGCGATCAAACTGCCGACAAGTGCTGCACCATTGTGCTTACGGTTCTGCGGTTCGGACTGCGGTCCGCGTACCTTGAACGCCACGAGAGCCGCGATCCCCATAACTAATCCAGCCCAACACACCCCACCTAGGGCATCCGAGGGACGATGCCAGCCAGCGATCACCACTGAGGTAGCCACCGTTGCAGTTGCCAGACCGGCCACCACTCCCGACCATGCGCGCCAGGCAACAGGAACCAACATCACCGCGGCCAGCGCCACTGAGGTAGCGATCGTGGAATGGCCACTCGGATAGCTCTCTGCCTGCAACCGGGCCCCCAGCGCGGCATCAGAGGGCACTAAATCCGTCCACGGCAAGGTCCCCTTTAGAATCTCCGCACCGGCTACCGCGACCGTCACCCCGACAACGGCGATCAGGCCGACTGATACCGCCCGGCGCACTAACCCGACGACGATCATGACGGCGAGGGCAAGCCCGAGGGTAGGACGCCGGATCTTGTCGAGCAGTTCTTTGTCAGCCTCCACAACGAGGCGAGCTGACTCGCGCGCGCGGAAGTAGGCATCGTTATCTAGCGAATGGCCCCATGTGGTGCTCACCCACGTCAGGTAGACGACGACGAGAACGAGTGCGAGCACGAGAAGGCCAACAATAAGTTGACGTCTGCCTGGTACCTGAAACGCTGCGCCGTTCGTCATCGGGCGACGGGGGGCCTATTAGTAATCCACCCGGCAGTCGGCGGGCGTACTTGGTGGCGCTCGCTACCTCTCTCCCGATCTCTGGCATCCGCGATCGGGAGGCGAGCCACAGTGATGGTCTCGTCGGCTCGCTGGGTTGAGAAAATCTGTAGCCCCGGCCCGAGTGCGAGTGCTACCCGCTCACCGAACCGCAGGTGCCGGTCGTGGCCGAACCTCTGTGCACCATCTGGCACTATCACGATGTCCAACTGAACCTGCGCCTCCCCCATCGCCCAGCGCAATCGTTGAAGTCCATCAGCAATCACCTCCGGCCCCATCTCCCGTCCGCCCTCTTCCTCCATCGCAGCGGTAATAAGCCTGACGCGTTTCTGCCTCATCTGCGCCACCTTTGCCAGCAGCCAGGTGAGTCCGTCGCGACTGCGCAGGTTGTAGACATAGCGGCGGGCCGCATGAGCACCGGCATATCGGTCGTAGACGACGACTGATTTAGTGACTCCCATTAGTGGCGCCAATCGATCCCGCCAAATATCCTCACGGTTCTCGCCGACCCGGATAGGTGCTAGCAGTAACTCGCGGGCTCGCACCAGCGCGTGGGTGCGGGTTGCCGTTGACAGTCGTCCAAGTTCAGGACGACCACCGGGAGCGAAGACACTGAACGCGTCCGGTGGAACACCGAGCAGTTCAGCATGCTCACGCTCGAGTAAGACGAGGTCCACTCGGCTAGCCAGTCGATCCGCGATTTCTTGTACGTCAAGGGTCTCCGCCAAACCGGGCTCGACCGGCGGATCCAGAATCTCGAGTCGGATTCGACCAGAGGCAATCAATGCCTCCCATAGCTTCGCTACCCGCATCGGGAGAGCCTTTATCTGTTCGATGAAGGCGTCACGATCAACAAGTGACGTGAAGACCACACGACCGTTGAGAGTTAGTGCCTCCAGCAACTCCTCATGCACTGACCGGGCAAGTGCAGGGTCGATCAGCGTGATCGGTTCACCGATCGCCGAGGAGTCGATCCCGACGCCAACGACAACTCCGGTGTCGGCCTGGTCGGGATTATGTGAGGGTCCCGGTCTTTTTTTCACCAGCGCTGACCCAAAACCTCTTCGAGCCGCTCATCGAAGAATCCGCCAGGCCATCCGTCAATGAGTTCGCCATCGGCGTCGACATCTAGTCGCCGCACATGGGCCGCACCATCAGCGAGGAGGTCGACATACAGGATGGATACGTCTTCGGGGGCAAGATCCCCCTCACGGATTCGCCGCAACACCCGCAGTACAAGATGCTCGGAATGAGTTTCGACAAGTATCTGATTGTTACGGGTCTTGACAGAATGAATCAGTAGATCCGCGACTTGAGCTTGCAGTCGTGGATGGATGTGTACCTCCGGCTGCTCAATAATTAGCATGCCATTCTCACTTAACAGGGACTGAACGACGATCGGCGTGATCTGGCTAATCCCGTATCCAACGGCCCGTGACGAGACAAGGCTCGGCGGATCATCCCGCACATCAATGAGCCCAAGGACTGCGAAATCGCCCGCCGTCACAGACACGTCCGTGGAGCTTGGTGTCAGAATGCGGATGTGGTAGCCGATCCCCATCCGATCGAACCAGCTATTAACCGACTCAACGAGGCCGGGATTGTCGACCAATACTTCTGTTGTGTATTCACCTTCGGGACCAACGTAGTGGTACGCCGTCGTACTCAACGATGCTGATCGCTCCGGTCGGGCGCGAATCGGACCTAGGTAAGCGATTCTGGACAACACATCAGTCATCTCTGACTTGAGCTGAACTCCAAGACCCAGACGCGCACCAGCGATCGGGTCGCCGCTAGCAAGTGCACCCATCGGATTCGCGTCATCAGCATGACGCAAGACCGGAGAATCCGGGATCGGCGTGACTGGATCTAGTACTTGGCGCGCGATCGCTAGACTTGCCAGGAAGTCATCCCACTGCGGGTCTGGCGCGTTGTCGGCGACGACAACTCCGTCGGCATCCACCAACATCTGCGTCCCGATCCCATCGATGTCGATTCCAACGATAGTG
>JBLHZE010000208.1:0-4033 GCA_047631015.1 Actinomycetes bacterium | reverse complement strand
GACCCGTCTAGCGGTGGCATGAAAAAGCCCGAAACCCCCTGCGGTGTATGGGATTTCGGGTAATTGTGGAGCCAAGGAGATTTGAACTCCTGACCTATTGCCTGCCAGGCAATTGCTCTACCAGCTGAGCTATGGCCCCGAATCGCTATCCGTAGCTGTGAATAGATAGCGCACGCGAGTCTAGCTCACCGAGATTGTGTGTAGTCGTGGCCTACTGTTCGGCTATGACTTCTCACGTATTGGTCGTCGGAGACTCGCTGACCTATCACGGCCCAGATCGGCCCCATGTGCTGACCGATGGGCGCTTGTGGCCGAACGTCGCGTCTGCGGAGTTCGGGGACGATGTCGACGTTGACCTCGTTGCTCGGCTCGGCTGGACGGCCCGAGATGCGTGGTGGGCGGTCACGAAAGATCCCTACTTGTGGGGTGCAGTCCTCCCGCGCGCAGATGCGCTCGTTCTGGCTGTGGGAGGCATGGATCACTTGCCGGCCTCAGTTCCCACATACCTACGTGATGGCATTCCTTATCTACGCCCCGCGGCACTAAGGCGCCGGGTTCGGCAGGCATACAGATCGCTTTCACCTCCGGTGATCCGGCTGACAGATGGCCGATTACGACAGCTACCCCAGGAAGCCACGGACCACTACTTGGCTCGCATCACAGCCGCCGCCCGGGTATTCAACCCAGACATCCCGGTCGTACTCGTCGCCCCTGGAATCCATAATTCCCCTGACTACCCAAGCGATCGTCATCACGAGCCGGCTCTGGTCGCGGCTCGTCAGTGGGTCACCAGGAACGGGACTGGCCTCGTCGAGACCGATGCGCTGTGCCTTCCTTCGCTGCAAGACGGAAGTGCGAACCCCGACGGAATTCACTATTCGTGGCAAACCCACCAGCTCATTGGCGACGCCGTCGCGGCGGAACTTCGGGTGGTCGGCTTCAACCCTGCAGCGGGGTCGTTAGCCTTATCCGGTGAGTGACGCCGAACCCCTAGTGGCCCTGACCGAGAAAAATAACGAATACGACCCAGCCGCTATCCAGGAACGGTGGCTTCCGGTCTGGGACGAACTAGCCCCTTTCCGCTCCGGTGACGTGGGCGATCCGCGTCCCCCGAAGTACGTGCTCGATATGTTTCCGTACCCTTCCGGCGACCTTCATATGGGTCACGCCGAGGCATACGCCCTCGGTGATGTGATCGCTCGCTTCTGGGTTCAAAAGGGCTTCAACGTGATGCACCCAATCGGGTGGGACGCGTTCGGCTTACCCGCCGAGAACGCTGCGATCAAACGTAAAGAAGACCCTGCGGTCTGGACCTACGAGAACATCGCTACCCAAAAGGCGTCAATGCGTCGTTACGCCTGTTCCTTCGATTGGGATCGAGTTCTGAATACCTGCGACCCGGAGTACTACCGATGGAACCAGTGGCTCTTTTTGCAGATGCACAACCGTGGGCTTGCGTATCGAAAAGATAGTGCTGTCAACTGGTGCCCAACGGATCAGACTGTGCTTGCGAATGAACAGGTCGTCGACGGTAAGTGCGAGCGCTGCGATTCAGTCGTCACTAAGAAGAAGCTGAACCAGTGGTACCTGCGGATTACCGACTACGCAGATCGCCTTCTGGATGACATGAGCCAGCTCGAGGGGCAGTGGCCCGAGAAGGTCCTGCTGATGCAGCGGAATTGGATCGGCCGATCGAGCGGAGCGAATGTTGACTTCACGATCTCCGGACGCGAAGAGCCAGTGACCGTTTATACGACGCGACCGGACACGCTTTACGGTGCGACGTTCTTCGTTGTTGCTGCCGACTCGGAGCTTGCGACCGAACTTGCAGTAGACGGGCCTGCGCAGGAGGAGTTCACAAACTACCTAGAGACCGTCAAGAAGGCCAGTGACATTGACCGCCTGGCATCTGACCGCCCCAAGACCGGAGTATTCCTGCACCGCTACGCCACGAACCCGGTCAATGGCGAACAACTCCCAGTTTACGCATCCGATTATGTTCTGGCGGACTACGGAACCGGCGCCGTGATGGCCGTTCCGGCACACGACCAGCGCGACCTCGACTTCGCGAAGGCGTTCGATCTGCCCGTGCGCGTCGTCGTCGATGCTGATACGGATCCAGCCGTGACCGGTGAGGCAACTGCGGATGATGGCCTACACGTTAACTCCGGCCCACTCGATGGACTCGGTAAAGAGGAAGCGATCGAGCGCATCATCGATGAGCTCGCGGCCGAAGACCGCGGCAGTCCAGCTGTCAACTACCGGCTTCGTGATTGGCTGATTTCCCGGCAGCGCTATTGGGGCACGCCCATCCCGATCATCCACTGTGAGACGTGCGGCGAGGTGCCTGTTCCCGAGGATCAGTTACCGGTCCGACTGCCACCCGCGGAGGGACTCGACCTGCAGCCGAAGGGGACCTCACCGTTGGGAGCTGCGACTGACTGGGTCAACGTCGCGTGCCCGACCTGTGCCGCCCCCGCCAAGCGCGACACCGACACGATGGACACGTTCTTTGACAGCTCCTGGTACTTCTTACGGTTCCTTGATCCGCGGAACGACAGTCAGGCATTCGATCCGGATCTCGCCAAACGATGGCTACCAGTTGACCAATACGTCGGCGGCGTAACGCACGCCATTTTGCACCTGCTTTACGCCAGATTCTTTACGAAGGTCCTGCACGATATGGGAATGGTCGAGGTCGTTGAGCCATTTGCACGACTCCTTAACCAGGGGATGGTCCAGATGGATGGCTCTGCGATGAGTAAGTCACGCGGGAATCTGGTGCGCCTGTCTGACGAACTCGATATCCATGGGGTCGACGCTGTGCGCCTGACGATGGTCTTTGCGGGGCCGCCGGAAGACGACATCGACTGGGGCGACGTCTCCGCCGCGGGGGCAAAGAAGTTCCTTGCCCGCGCATGGCGACTATCAGGCGACGTCACGAGCGAGCCGGGAGTTCTTGTGGCTGACGGCGACCTCGAGCTACGCAAGGCAACCCATCGGCTCGTCAACGATGCACATATCGCGGTGGACTCCTACCGCTTCAATGTCGCTGTGGCCAAGACGATGGAACTGGTCAACGCGACGCGTAAAGCGATCGACTCGGGATGCGGTCCGGCCGACCCAGCGGTGCGCGAATCGGTTGAGGTCATCGCCATCATGCTCTCGCTCGTCGCTCCCTATACCGCCGAAGATATGTGGGCGCGGCTTGGCCATCAGCCTTCGGTCGCTCGGGCAGGGTGGCCGATCGTGGACGAGGCGTTGCTCGTTCAAGACGTCGTGACGTGTGTCGTGCAGATCCAGGGCAAAATCCGAGCCCGCCTCGAAGTCTCGCCGGACATCGCGGCCGATGAACTCGAGATGCTCGCTCTTGCCGCCGAGCCAATCGTGAATTCACTCGAAGGCCGCGAGATCAGGAAAGTCATCGTTCGAGCGCCGAAGCTGGTCAACATCGTCGCATCCTGACGTGATTGTTTAGCCGTTCTTCGGTAGCGTCATAGGTATGGCCCGCCGTGTAGCTGTCGTCACTGACTCCACCTCGTACCTGCCAACGAAGTGGGCAGAGGACTTACAGATCATCAAAGTCCCCGTTCAGGTGATTGTCGCCGGTAAGGCATATAAAGAAGGTGTCGACATCTCCACCGCTGACGTCGCACAAGCGTTGCGGGAGTGGCAGCCGGTCAGCACCTCGAGGCCGTCACCGGCAGACTTTGCCCAGGCATACCAGGCGGCAGCTGAGTCCGGGGCCGAAGCCATTGTCAGCGCGCACTTGTCTTCTGATCTTTCAGGGACTGTGGAGACGGCGATCCTTGCCGCCCAGGATTCACCGATTCCGGTCGAGGTTGTGGACTCACGGACGCTGACCATGTCGTTGGGGTTCGCTTGTATCTCTGGCGCCAAAGCTGCCGATGAGGGTGGGGACATGCTCGCGGTCGCAGACGTCATCCGCCAGCGCGCGGCTGTCTCGGATTGCTATTTCTATGTCGATTCTCTTGAGTACCTGCGACGAGGCGGTCGGATGGGAAACACAGCC
>JBLHZE010000207.1:0-4123 GCA_047631015.1 Actinomycetes bacterium | reverse complement strand
AATCCCGCGGCTGAGCAATGCCCCGAAAGCGACGGCGGACTTAATAGTTCCCTGGAATGTCGGACCAGCCTCGGTCACACCAAGATGAAGCGGGTAGTCACACTGCTGCGATAACAACTCGTAGGCCTTCACCATGATGACCGGATCGTGGTGTTTGACCGAGATTTTAATGTTCCGGAAGTCAAACTCCTCAAACAACGAGCATTCCCAAAGCGCCGACTCCACGAGTGCCTCGGGAGTCGCCTTGCCGTACTTCTCCATAATTCGCTTATCGAGCGAGCCGGCATTGACTCCGATCCGGATGGGGGTTCCGGAATCATTCGCGGCCTTTGCGATCTCGCCGACCCGGCCGTCGAACTCTCTGATGTTGCCAGGGTTCACACGAACGGCGGCACAACCGGCATCGATAGCCGCAAAGATGTACTTAGGCTGAAAGTGAATATCAGCAATCACCGGGATTCCGGACTTTTTAGCGATCTGCGAGAGCGCGGCCGCGTCGTCGGTACTTGGGACCGCTACCCGTACAACTTGGCATCCGGTAGCAGTGAGTTGCGCAATCTGCTGCAAAGTGGCGTTCACGTCAGCAGTGACAGTCGTACACATCGACTGCACGCTGATCGGTGCATCGCCACCAACAAGCACTGGATGAGTGGGGTGACGAAGTTCTATCTGACGGGTTTTGCGGCGTGGAGCAATTACCGGGGGTGGAAGCTCAGGCATTCCCAGACCAATAGTCATGAGGCTAGTATGCCCCTTCCCTCGTTAGCCGCCGAGTGTGACCGGATTGACAACGTCGGCGTACAACAACAAGCCGCTCATTCCGATGAGTAAGAACGCAACGCCGTAGGCCACCGGCAGTGCTCGCGCCACGTCAACTGGACCCGGATCAGGCTTGTGTCTGAATCGCGCGATCTGCCTGCGCAGACCCTCCCACAGCGCCCCCGCGACGTGACCGCCGTCTAGTGGCAACAGCGGAATGAGATTGAACAGGAAAAGGAAGAGATTTAGTGAGGCCACAAGGCCGAGGAACTGAGCGACCTTCCACTCTGATGGGAGCTCTCCGCCAGCCACTTCACCACTGATCCGGGTAACACCGACAACCCCGATCGGGCCATTTGGGTCCCGCTCCTCACCACCAAAAGCCGCTTGCGATACCCCAACGAGTTTGGAGGGAATGGAAATCAGTGCCTGCCCAGTACGAACGGTCAGGTCCCACATCTGCGCTGGCACAGTCCCGATCGGTTGCTTCTCCAGCACTCTCTCTGGAGTCATACCTAGGAAGCCCTGCGACACTGTCTCCTCGGTCACCTGACCATCAACAACCACTGGGCGCGTCGCGACCTGAATATCGGGCTCAAGCAGTGTTGGTTGACCATTGCGCAGGACACCGATCGTTGCGAAGCCGGCCGGACTTGCGCGGACAGCGCCCGCAAGATCATCCCAGGTCTTGACCTCTTGACCGTTATAGCTGGTCACCACATCGTTATTTTGTAATCCGGCACCCGCTGCTGGACTGGTGACCATCCCTGGCTCGCAGGTTCCCGTTGGTTGACTCAAGGTCGGCGTGCAGGGCGTCACCCGGGCGACAGTCAGCGATGCACTTGGCGTCCCGATACCGACAAGCAAGATCGTGAAGAGAACAAAAGCCAAGATGAGGTTCATGACGGGGCCACCGAGCATGACCACGAGGCGCTTGGGAACGGAAAGCCGATAGAAAGTGCGCCGAGCGTCGTGCTCGGTGAGCACCTCCGCTTGCGCATGAGTACGAGCATCTTCAATCAGCGCACCGAAACGGCCTGTCGATGATGCTTTAGTTTTGCCATCCGCGCCGGGCGGAAACATCCCGATCATTCGTATGTACCCGCCGAACGGAATTGCCTTGATTCCGTACTCAGTCTCGCCTCTTCGCCTGGACCACATCGTTGGTCCGAAGCCAATCATGTACTGGGTGACCTTGACGCCGAACTTCTTCGCGGGAATCAGGTGTCCGAGTTCATGCCAGGCAATAGAAAACAGGATCGCCAGGATGAATGCCACCACACCTATAAATGTCAGCACCAGCTATCCACCCCCGATTATCCGGTTTGCAGCTGGCCGGGCCCATACTTCGGCAGCTAGCACTGCGTCGACCGAAAGTTCCGCATCTGCAACGAGTGCTGAACCTTCACCATTGCCCATGCCTGCAACGTGGGCCTGGACAACCCGTTCAACGGTATGGACGATTTCGCGGAAGCGAAGGTTCCCTGCGAGGAAAGCCGCGACGCATTGCTCGTTGGCCGCATTAAACACCGCGGGCGCTGTTCCAGCTAGTTCGCCAACCTCTCGCGCCAAGCGAACGGCAGGGAACACATCTTCATCCAACGGCAGGAACTCCCAGGTTGCGGCCGTTGTCCAATCGCACGCGGGTGCCGCGTCTGGAACTCGATGTGGCCAGCTCAGGCTCATCGCAATCGGCGTTCTCATATCGGGCGGTGATGCGTGAGCAAGCGTCGATCCATCCACAAACTCCACCATGGAGTGAACCACCGACTGTGGGTGAACGACAGTCGCAATCGAGGAAAAGTCCAGACCGAAGAGCAGATGAGCTTCGATGACTTCGAGGCCTTTATTGACCAGCGTCGCGGAGTTGACGGTCACAACGGGGCCCATATCCCAGGTTGGGTGTGCCAATGCCTGAGCAGGCGTAACAGACGCCAACTGCTCACGCGTCCAGCCACGGAACGGACCCCCAGAGGCGGTCAGCACAAGACGGCGGACCTCTGCCGCGACACCGCCGCGCAGACACTGAGCAAGCGCAGAGTGTTCCGAATCGACGGGGACAATTTGACCGGGGCGAGCCAGGGACGTCACAACCGATCCCCCGACAACCAGCGATTCTTTATTCGCCAGCGCAAGCACTGTTCCAGCCGTCAGGGCAGCGAGCGTGGGCTTCAGTCCGACTGAACCTGTCATACCGTTGAGGACAACGTCACAAGGTCTACTAGCGATCTCGGTGGCCGCGATAGGCCCAATGATGACTTCTGGAAGCTGATACTGACCTGGCACTAGGCCGCGATGGGCTGCACGATCTATCAGAACCTGAGTGAAGTCATGAGCAACTTCTGAATTGGCAATTCCGACCGTAGGAGCTCCGGTGTCCAGCACCTGGTCGGCAAGCAGTGCGAGGTTTGATCCTCCGGCCGCGAGGGCCGTGACCCGGAAACGATCGGGGTTCCGCGCAACGATGTCCAGAGCCTGGGTTCCGATGGATCCAGTACTCCCGAGCAGGACAACCTCGCGCATCATCACACCATTGTCGCTCATGGCGAGCGATCTCGATCTACTGACTGATCAGTGAGGTGCAAATATCTTGCCGCCAGCGCCACTGGAACCTCAATCAAAAATTCTCGCTACGCAAGGTTTGCTACTGCGGCTTGGACATCGAGGTGTGCGTCGGCGAACCGCTCTAGCTACCAACCACTGCGCGAATAGTGCTGATAGTCGGGGTTGCGGTACGTCCAGCCGCGCTTGCGGAACACGTTCGAGATAACGCTGCATTTGGACTTTTGATGATCGCAGTCGTGGGAGAAGATCCAGGCAAGCGTTCTGGCAAGAACCCCTAGGCCGTGGTTGCGGCGAGTTGTCCGCACGCCCCGTCGATCTCGCGACCGCGAGTATCCCGGACGGTGACGGGAACGCCATGGGCCTCCAGACCGCGCACAAAAGCCTGCTCTGACTCTGGGCGTGACGCCGTCCACTTCGAACCTGGAGTCGGATTCAGTGGAATCAGATTGACGTGGACAAGGTGACCGGCCAGTAGCCTTCCCAGGTGGTCGGCACGCTCCGCCTGATCATTGATATCTCGTATCAGCGCGTATTCGATCGACACCCGGCGCTTCGTTTTAGAGGTGTACTCCCACGCGGCATCCAGGACCTCCCCGATTGGGTAGCGGTTGTTGATTGGAACCAGCTCGTTGCGCAACTCGTCGTCGGGGGCATGTAGTGACACGGCCAGGGTGAACGGCAGACCTTCATTGGCGAGCTGCCGAATCCTTGGTACGAGGCCGACCGTGGAGACAGTGATCCCCCGCGCCGACATCCCGAGGCCTTCAGGTGCCTCGCTGGTGAGAATCCGCAGTGCCTT